>NZ_CP020474.1:1420000-1682500 GCF_002080415.1 Roseovarius mucosus
CAGACCGGCACCCGCCGGGCCAGACCGTTGATCTGGTCCCGTAGCATCAAAAGTTCTTTTTCAGATCCATCCCGGCATAGAGCCCCGCCACCTCATCGGCATAGCCGTTGAACATGAGCGTGGGCACGCGCGGCGAAAACAGCCCGCCGCCGATCTGCCGTTCCGTGGCCTGCGACCAGCGCGGGTGATCCACCTCTGGGTTCACATTACTATAGAACCCGTATTCGCGCGCATTGGCCTTGTTCCAGCTTGTCGGCGGCTCTTTGTCGGTCAGGGTAATGCGCACCACCGATTTGATCGACTTGAACCCATATTTCCATGGCACCACAAGGCGCAGCGGCGCGCCGTTCTGATTGGGAATGTCGCGGCCATAGATGCCCGTCGCCATGATCGTCAGCGGATGCAGCGCCTCGTCCAGCCGCAGCCCCTCGACATAGGGCCAATCCAGCACCGGATAGCGGACACCCGGCATTTCATCGGGGCGCAGCACCGTCTCGAAGGCGACGTATTTGGCCTCGCTCTGCACCCCAGCCAGATCCAAGAGATCCGCCAGTTCAAATCCATTCCAGGGAACCACCATCGACCAGGCCTCGACACAGCGGAACCGGTAAAGCCGCTCTTCAATGGTCATCTTGGCCATGATCTCGTCAAAGGCATAATCACCCGGGCGGTCCACCAGCCCGTCAATGGTCACGCTCCAAGGGCTGACGGTCAGCGTCCGGGCATTGCGTGCCGGATCGCCCTTGTCGGTGCCGAACTCATAATAGTTGTTATAGGTGGTGATGTCGTCCCAGCTATTGGGCGTCAAAGCCTCGGCTTCTGTCTCGGCCTGCGCGCTCCGGGCCGTCAAGCTCAGACCCACCCCTGCCGCCACCCCGGCGATCATCTGGCGGCGATTGAGAAACGCCGCCTCGGGCGTCACATCCGTGTCACTCAGCGTGTTTGTCCAGCGATGGGCCATGTCAGTTCTCCTATGGGTTCCCCAAGTATATAGAGACAGACACGGTTCCCGCCACCGAAGGGTTTCAACATCCGGTCACAATACCGCGTCCGGATTGTAACTTGGCCGGATCTTGTTGAACGCGATCGACGTGCCATCCGCCTGCACCAGCCGTACATGCCGCCGCCGCATCAGGCGCGGTTCGGCCACACCAACCGAATGGGCGATGGTCTCAACCTCTTTGATCACCGATTTGGCATAATTGGCGACCTTCAGGTATTTGTCCTCGACCACCAGACCGCGCTGCAAATGGGGATCATGGGTGGTAATGCCGGTCGGACAGGTATTGCGATTGCACTTGAGCGCCTGAATGCAGCCAAGGCTGAACATAAAGCCACGCGCCGAGGCGACAAAATCCGCGCCTGCGCAAATCGCCCAGGCCACATCGCCGGGATTGATCAGCTTGCCCGCCGCAATCATCCGGATACGATCCTTGAGACCATAGCGATCCCGCAGATCGACCATCCGCGGCAAGGCATCGCGAATGGGCATGCCCACCAGATCCATCAAAGGCATGGGCGCGGCCCCGGTGCCACCCTCTCCACCGTCAATGGCAATGAAATCCGGCGCGCAATCCGGCCCACGCGCGATGATCATTTCAAACAGCGGCTCCCAGGCCTCGGACGAGCCGATCACTGTCTTGAAACCGACAGGGCGCCCCGTGACCTGCCGGATATGGCCGATCACATCCAGCAACTCGCCATAGTCATTGATATCAGCGTGACGGTTGGGCGAAATGCTGTCCTTGCCCAGTTCGATGCCGCGAATGGCGGCAATCTCTTTGTTGACCTTTTCGCCGGGCAGGATGCCGCCCTTGCCGGGCTTGGCCCCCTGCGCCAGCTTCAGCTCAAACATCTTGATGCAAGGATTGTCCGACACCTCGCGCAGCCGCGCATCGCTGAGGTTGCCCAAAACATCGCGCACGCCGTATTTCGCCGTGCCAATCTGATAGACCAGATCGCAATTGCCCACCAAATGAAACGGGCTCAGCCCGCCCTCGCCGGTGTTCAGCCAGATACCCGCCTTGGCCGCCCCCCGGCTCAGCGCCTCAACCGCCGGGCGCGAAATCGCGCCATAGCTCATGCCCGAAATGTTGAAAATTGACTTGGCCATATAAGGTATCGCCGCCGTCGGCCCGATCTGCATCGGCGCGGTGATGGCGAATTGATCGTCCAGCGGCGGAAACACCGCAGGCACAAAGATAGGCGTGCCCGGCACCCCCAAATTCCGGGTCGAGCCAAAGGCAATCGTGTTGCCCGCCCCCTTGGTCGCATGGCTCACCCAATCGCGCTGCGCACGGTTGAACGGCATCTCTTCGCGGTCCATGGCAAAGAAATACTGCCGGAAAAACTCGCCCAGTTTGGTGAACAATCCTCGGAACCGGCCAATGACTGGATAGTTGCGCCGGATCGCGTCGCCGGGCTGCGTGCGATCCAGCACGTAGAAGACCCCTATCGCCAACACGACCGCCCCAATGGCAAAAACAAATAGTAACGCCAGAAATTCTAGGAACTGCGTTAGAATACCCATCTCAAAACTCCAATACCCCGCCCGCGCCCAGCCGACGCGCCTCGCGCGCAACCTGCGCCATTCCAGCGCGTCAAACAAGCTGACAAAGGGCGGCTTTGCCCAATGTTTCATCCTGTCAGGGCCAACATCAGGCCATTTGCCTGCCCCCCGCCATTGCCACGGGAAACCCGGCTGAAACACCCACGCCAAGCGGGATAATTGCCGCCAATTCACAAAAACGTGACTGGAAATTTCAGCACGCTCCGGCTTAGCGGACGCGCCCGAAAGGTCAAACCGCGTCGGCGGAAAACCCCTATGAACCAAAACGCGCAGCCCCCCGTAAGCCTCGCATGATCCCGACAACGGGGTCATGGAAACCGACACTTAAACGGAGACGCACACCATGTTTCGCAGAACCTATCTCGCTCTGACCGCCGCCGTGCTGATGGCCGGTCCTGCCTTTGCCGAGACCAAAGGCAAAGACATCGTCGACATCGCCGCCGGCAACGAGAGCTTCTCGACCCTTGTCGCCGCCGTTCAGGCCGCAGGCCTTGTTGATACGCTCAAAGGCGAAGGCCCCTTCACCGTCTTTGCCCCAACCAATGACGCTTTTGCGGCCCTGCCTGCAGGCACGGTCGAAGACCTGCTCAAGCCCGAGAACAAGGATCAACTGACCGCGATCCTCACCTATCACGTGGTGCCGGGCAAAGTGATGTCGGGCGATCTCTCGGACGGGATGACCGCCACCACCGTGCAAGGCACGGATGTAACCATCGGCACCACGGACGGTGTCACCGTCGCCGGGGCCAAGGTCGTGCAGGCCGATATCGAGGCCAGCAACGGCGTGATCCACGTGATCGACACCGTGATCCTGCCTGAATAATCCACCCCTAACGGATGGCAAAAGCGGGGCGGCTAAATGGCCGCCCCGTACCCGTTAGACGTGCTGAGCGCCGTTGATCTCGATCTCGGTGCCGGAAATATAGGACGACCCTTCGGAACACAGGAAAAAGATCGTGTTGGCCACCTCGTCAGGCTCACCCAGCCGCCGCATCGGGATGCTTTCGACCAGCTTATCCGTTCCGGGTGACAGAATGGCGGTGCGTATCTCGCCCGGCGCAATCGAATTCACGCGCACCCCAAGCGGTCCGAAATCATGCGCCATCTCGCGCGTCAGCGCCACCAACGCCGCCTTGGACGTGGCATAGGCCGCGCCCGCAAAGGGATGCACCCGGCTTCCGGCAATCGAGGTGACATTGACCACCGCGCCGCGCGCCGCCGCCAATTCATCCCGCAAACTGCGCGCCAGCACGACCGATGCAAAGAAATTGACGTGAAACACCTGCCCCCAGGTCCGCAGATCCGTGCTGAACGTATCCAAGCGTTCACCCTCCGGCCCTTTGGGCGAAATCCCCGCATTATTGACCAAGGCATCCAGCCGTCCACCCAGCCGCTCGCGCAGCACCTCGACCTTGGCAATCACATCATTCGGGTCCGACAAATCCATCTGAATATGGTTATCCGCACCCCCGCCCCAAGGGCATTCCGCCGGAAACGGCTGGCGCGAACAGGTGATCACCCGCCAGCCCGCCGCATTGAACCGCCGCACCGTGGCATGCCCAATTCCCCGGCTCGCCCCCGTCAACAAAAGCGTCTTGGTCTCGGACATGCTACACCTCTTTCGGTCGCGGATTTCCTTGGGCCCAACCCTAGCGCTTTGCGGCTCACCCGCAACGGCCCTTGGCACCACCCCGCGCAGATTGTAATGAGAGACGCAACCCCGCGTCGGAGACCAGCATGAAGGCCAGAGACATGAATCGCGACTGGATCGCCACCGCCCGCACCCTCTCCGAGGCCCTGCCCTATCTGCAACGCTACACCGGTGCCATCGTGGTGATCAAACTTGGTGGCCACGCCATGGGCAGCGATGAGGCGATGGACACGTTCGCCCGCGACGTGGTGCTGATGCGACAGGTCGGCGTCAATCCGGTCATCGTCCATGGCGGCGGCCCGATGATCAATCAGATGCTGGAAAAGCTGGCGATCAAATCCGACTTCGTGAATGGCAAGCGCGTGACCGATGCCGCCACCATGGACGTGGTGGAAATGGTGCTCTCCGGTCAGGTCAACAAACGCATCGTGGCCGCGATCAACGGTCAAGGCGGGCGCGCTGTCGGCCTCTCGGGCAAGGATGCAAGGCTCATCACCTGCACGCCCTCGCATCCCGATCTGGGCCTTGTGGGCGACCCCTCCGAAATTGATCCCACCATCCTGCACACGCTTTTTGCCGCCGGGATGATCCCCGTTATCGCCCCCTTGGGCGCAGGCGAGGCGGGCGAGACCTATAATATCAACGGCGATACCGCCGCCGGGGCCGTGGCCGCCGCCCTCAAGGCCGACCGCCTGCTCCTGCTGACAGATATCGACGGCGTGCGCGATGCCTCAGGACAGGTCGTGACCGAACTCAGCGCCGAGCAGATCCGACAGATGACGCGCGACGGCATCATCGCGGGCGGCATGATCCCCAAGACCGAAACCGCCCTTGCCGCCATCGACGGCGGCGTGCGCGCGGTGGTCATCCTCGACGGTCGCGCGCCGAACGCGACGCTGCTCGAGCTTTTCACCGAACATGGCGCGGGGTCGCTGATCCGTGGCACAAATACACCCCGCGTGCCACGCTCAAGCTATCCGGGCCAGTCCTGAGCGCGGCGCGTGTCCCCCCTGCCCCCGGCGCTCTATGACCTCGCCGCCGCGCATCACCTAACCCTGTCCGGCGCGCTGCATCTGGCATCCGGTGACGTGCCCGGCCATCAAACCCTGGTGCTCCTCAGCCCGGCAGAGCCGGGCTTCTGGCCGCATTTCACCACTACTCCGGAATATCTCGACGGCGCGCGCGACCCGATGAACCGCTGGTCCACCCGCGTCATCACCGCCATGGCCGATGCCCTTGGTGCCACCACGCTTTTTCCGTTTTCTGGCCCGCCGTGGCAGCCCTTCACCGATTGGGCGCGCCGCAGTGGCCGTGCTTGGCCTTCGCCCGTCGGCCTCTTGGTGCATGATGCGGCGGGGCTCATGATCTCTTATCGCGGCGCATTGGCCTTTGCGGATCGCTTCGCGCTTCCGCCCACCGGCCCGCGCCCCTGCGACAGCTGCGCCGATCAACCCTGTCGCAGCGCCTGCCCGGTGGAGGCGCTGATCCCCGAGGCCTATAACGTCCCCGCTTGCAAAGCCGATCTCGACCGCCCGGGCAACGACTGCCGCGCGCGCGGCTGTGCCGTGCGGCGCGTCTGCCCGCTCAGCCAATCCTATGGCCGACGCGAAGAACAATCCGCCTTTCATATGGGATATTTCGGATGAAGACGCTTATCCTCATGCGCCACGCCAAATCCGATTGGGGCGATCCACGTCTGCCCGATAGTGCTCGCCCCCTTAACGCGCGCGGGTGCCGCGCGGCAACCGCCCTCGGCCTTTGGCTCCGCACCCAAGACCTCGCCCCCGATCAGATCCTCTGCTCCTCTGCTGTGCGCACCCAGGAAACCTGCACCCGGCTCAAGCTTGATACCGCACCGGACCTGCACGACGCGCTCTATTTGGCCGAGGCCGATGAGATGCTGACAGTCCTGCGTCGCGCCACCGGCAGCCTTGTCCTCATGCTGGGCCATAACCCCGGCATCGCAGAATTCGCGGCCCTGTTGGTCGCCCCCCCCCCGGATCACGAGCGGTTCGACGATTATCCCACTGGGGCCACACTCATCGCCCGGTTCGATATCGCCGACTGGGCCGCGCTCCAGCCTGGCAGCGGCACCGTGTTGCAGTTTCTCACGCCGCGCGACCTGCCATAACCGGCCTATGCAAACGCCCGTCTTTATCGGATCAGAGATCTATCGCGGCTCCTCCTACGGGGCGCGCCACCCCCTTTCCATACCGCGCGTGCCCACCGTGATCGACCTCTGCCGTGCTCTGGGCTGGCTGCCCCCCTCGCAATACCGCATCAGCCCGCGCGCCAAACCACAGGCGCTAACCGCGTGGCACAGCCCGGCCTATATCGCCGCCCTGCAAGCGGCTGAAACATTGGGCCAAGTCTCGCCCGAAATCCGCGCCCGCCACCAGATCGGCACGCTGTCCAATCCGGTTTTCCCAGAGATGTTCCGCCGCCCCGCCACCGCCGCCGGTGGCTCGCTTCTGGCCACCGAACTGCTCGCACATGGCGGCGTAGCCTATAATCCCGGCGGCGGCACCCATCATGGAATGGCCGATCACGCAGGCGGGTTTTGCTACCTCAACGACCCGGTGCTGGCGATCAAGGCGTTTCTCGCCCAAGGTCTCAGCCGCATCGCCTATGTCGATATCGACGCGCATCACTGCGACGGGGTGGCGGCCGCCTTCCACGGCGACCCCCGCGTGCTAATGATCTCCACCCACGAGGCCGCACGCTGGCCCTTCACCGGTACACTCGACGACCGCGCGGGCAGCCATGCCATCAACCTGCCCCTGCCCCGCGCCACCAATGACAGCGGCTTTGCCATGGCCCTGCACGAGGTCATTCTTCCAGCGGTACAAGCCTTCACCCCTCAGGCGCTGGTCCTGCAATGCGGCGCCGATGCCGTGACCGAAGACCCGCTGTCGCGCCTTGCGCTCTCCAACAACGCCCATTGGGAGGCGGTGGCGCTCTTGCGCCCCCTCGCCCCGCGCCTGCTGGTGTTGGGCGGCGGTGGCTATAACCCTTGGACCGTGGGCCGCCTCTGGTCCGGGGTCTGGGCCACCCTCAACAATACCGAAATCCCCGACCGCCTGCCCGAACCGGCCCGCGCCATTCTGGCGGCCCTCTCATGGTCCCGCCGCCCCGCGTTCCCCGACGAGCCCCTCATCGACACGCTGCGCGACGCCCCGCGCCCCGGCCCCATCGCAGATGACCTGCGCGCCTCGATCCAACACCTGCGCGCGCGCCGCGCCGCTTGGGTCTAAACGCAAAAGGGGCCGCAAAACTGCCGCCCCTTTCATCTGGCCCAAAATACCTCGGGGGAGTCCCGGACTTGCTCCGGGACGGGGGCAGCGCCCCCACCCCTGCTTTAATGCCCCAGAATCTGGCTCAGGAACAGTTTGGTCCGGTCCGACTGTGGATTGTTAAAGAACTCTTCCGGTTCGTTCTGCTCCACGATCTGGCCCTGATCCATAAAGATGACCCGGTTCGCCACCTTCCGCGCGAATCCCATCTCATGAGTCACGCAGAGCATGGTCATTCCCTCTTCGGCCAGTTGGATCATCGTATCCAGAACTTCCGAAATCATCTCGGGATCAAGCGCCGAAGTCGGCTCGTCAAACAGCATGATCCGGGGCCGCATGCACAAACTGCGCGCAATCGCCACCCGCTGCTGCTGCCCCCCGAGAGCTGGCCGGGATATTTATTGGCCTGCTCGGGGATTTTGACCTTTTCCAGGAAATGCATCGCCACTTCCTCGGCCTCGCGCTTGGGCGTCTTGCGCACCCAAATCGGGGCCAGCGTGCAATTCTCCAGAATTGTCAGATGCGGGAACAGGTTGAAATGTTGGAACACCATGCCAACCTCGGACCGGATCTTGTCGATATTCTTGAGGTCATTCGACAAGAGCGTGCCATCAACCGTGATCTTGCCCTTTTGATGCTCTTCCAGCGCGTTGATACAGCGGATGAGCGTGGACTTGCCCGATCCCGACGGCCCCGCGATGACGATCCGCTCGCCCTGATAGACGGTCAGATCAATGTCGCGCAGCACATGAAATGCGCCATACCACTTGTTCATCTTGGTTATCTCGACGGCAACCTGATCCGAGACATTCATTTGTGTTTCAGCGGCCATGATGATGACCCTCCTTACCGATGATCCGTGCGAAGCTGACGCTCCAGCCACTGGGAATATTGCGAGATACCGTAGCAGGTGATGAAGAACAGGACGCAGGCAAAGCCAAACAGCTCCCAATAGACCCCGTTCCATTCCGCAGAGGCCAGAATCGGACCCCGGATCATGCCCACGATGTCAAACATCGAAATGACCGAAACCAGCGTCGTATCCTTGAAGAGGCCCACCGCCACGTTAACGATACCGGGGATCGAGATCTTGAGCGCTTGGGGCAGGATGATAAGTTGCATCGCCTGCGCATAGTCCAGACCCAGACTGTCCGCCGCCTCGTATTGCCCGCGCGGCAACGCCGCGAGGCCCCCCCGGATCACTTCGGCAATATAGGCCGAAGAGAACATCGTGATCATGATGATCACCCGCAGGATCAGGTCGAAATTCGTCCCCGGCGGCAGGAAATACGCCAGCACCACATTGGCCACGAACAAGAGCGTGATCAGCGGCACACCGCGAATGAACTCGATAAAGACAACGCAAATCCACTTGATGATCGGCATGCTCGATTGCCGCCCGAGCGCCAGCAGAATGCCCAACGGCAAAGAGAGCGACACACAGACCACCCCCAGCATCAGGTTGATCATGAACCCGCCCATATCGCGCGAGGCCACGGCCTCGATGGCCAGCACATTCTCCATCGGTCCGGTTACATAACCTGACAGTATCCAGAATATGAGCGCCGCCACAAACGCCGCTATCACCGCAACACCGGCGTTGACCGTCACGACGCGGCTATAGACAACCGCGCCCACCAGCACGCCAATCAAGGCAAAGACCGGCACCATCAAGGACCCGCCCCAAATCAGCCAATAGGCGATGAATGGGTAAAGCCCTGTAAAGATCAGCATCTTGCGTGGGAACACCTTGCCAAACAGCACGGGTGCGGCGGCTATGAACAGCAGCACAAAGGCCAGGCCCGGACGCCAGTATAGCTCGGATGGGTATTTGAACCCGAACAAGAGCTGGTTCCAACGCTCACTCAGCACCGCGAAACAGGCCCCGGTCTTGCCATCCAGAATCTCACGACAAGCTGACAGGCTCGGGCTGTCCCAGACACCGTTGAGAAACCACGGTGTCGCCGAGATCACAATCTGAAACACCACATAGGCCGACACAACCGTCAGAAGTGCATTGCCCGGCGAGGAAAACAGGTTCTCACGCAGCCATTTGATGGCCCCCGTTTGCGTCGCAGGGGGCGGCGCTTCGGGCAGCATGTGCTTGCGCACAAAGGCGAATTGATCACGGCCCATGCTCAACGCTCCTTCAACTTGATCGAGTTGTTGTAGACGTTCATGATCGCCGAAATCGCGAGGCTGATCGTGAGATAGAACAACATCAGCATCAGCACGCATTCAATCGCGCGCCCCGTCTGGTTAAGCGTGATCCCCCCCAAGGTGCCCGTCACATCCATATACCCCACGGCAATGGCGAGCGACGAGTTCTTGGTCAGGTTCAGATATTGCGAAATCAGTGGCGGAATGATCACCCGCAAGGCTTGCGGCAGGATCACAAGGTTCATGATCCGGTTGGGCCGCAGGCCCAAGGACGCCGCCGCTTCGGTCTGGCCCTTGCTTACCGCCTGAATACCCGCGCGCACGTTCTCGGCGATGAAGGCGCCGGTATAGATCGCCAGCGCGAACCACAGCGCAATCAGAGAGCCGCGAATATGTAGCCCGCCGTCAAAGTTGAAGCCCTTGAGCGCCGGATAATTCAGGCTGATCGGCTGACCCAGAACAAAGTAGATCAGGATCGTCGGCACAAAAAGGATAACCAACGACGGCCAGCCCATCGGCAACAGCCGCCCGGTGTCATACAGCAACTTGGTTGCATAGCGACGATAGGCAAAGACGCCAAAAATCGACGCAAGGAACGTCAGCACCACCACCAACGATCCCGGTCCCCAGACCGGCGCCGGCGTGTAGATCCCCCGGTTGGTAAAGGCAAAGGCGTCGAACAGCATAGATGCATCTGCGTTGTCGCCCCTAAACTGGTTGGGCGAAGGCAAAACCGCCGTCATCACGGTAAAGATGATGAGGATCCAGATCAGCACCGGGATGTTGCGAAAGATCTCGACGTAAAAGGCCATCAACTTGCGCACCAGCCAGTTGGGCGAGAGCCGCAGCACACCGGCCGTGACCCCGAAAATCGTCGCCGTCGCACAGCCAAGGAAGGCCACGATCAAAGTGTTGATCACGCCCACCAGAGAGGCGCGCAAATGGCTAGACTGACTGTCGTATTCAATGGGCCGCTGATTGATGTCGTAATTCGCTGGATTACTCAGAAACCCAAACGAGATATTCTGCCCCTGCGCCGCAAGGTTGTTGACAAGATTGGCCCCGAGATAGCCAAGCAACAACATCAACAGAACCAGCGCGATGAATTGGAAAGTGTAAGAGCGATACCGTGTATCGTAAATCAGCATAGAAAGCTGAAACGACGCCTTGGGAGGGTCGGTCATCGTTGTCATCTTGGGTTTCCCTGTGTTTCGACCCGGATTTTTATCGGCATCGCTGCCGTGGGCCGATTTTTAAGTAGTCTACTGGTGAAAAGGGCGCGGGAATTTCCCGCGCCCTTCGTCAGGATCGCTTACCGGAACGGCGGGGCATACATGATGCCGCCCTGCGTCCACTGCGCATTCAGACCACGGGCCAGACCGATCGGGGTCTTTTCGCCGATGTTCTTCTCGAAGATTTCGCCGTAGTTACCACCGACGGAAATCGCGCGCTTGGCCCAGTCATTGTCGAGGCCGATCATCGCGCCCAGCTCACCTTCGGTGCCGAGGATACGGTTGATCTCCGGGTTTGCACCGGCTGCGGCAGACAGCTCGCCGATATTCGCCGAGGTGATGCCCATTTCTTCGGCAGCCACGAGCGCGTAGAACGTCCAGCGCACGATATCACCCCAGTCGTTGTCGCCATGGCGCACCAGCGGGCCGAGCGGCTCTTTCGAGATGATTTCCGGAAGGATCACGTGATCGCCGGGATTCTCGAACGCAGCGCGCGTGGATGCCAGACCCGACGCGTCGGTCGTGTAGGTATCGCAGGCACCAGCCAGATACTGCTGCTGACCTTCGGCATTGGTCTCAATCGGCACCGGCTCGTAGCTGATGTTGTTGGCGCGGAAGAAATCCGCAAGGTTCAGCTCGGTGGTGGTGCCAGTCTGGATGCAGACCGTTGCGCCGTCCAGCTCTTTGGCAGAGCTGACGCCCAGCGACTTGGGCACAAGGAAACCCTGACCGTCATAGTAGTTCACGCCGACGAAATCGAACTTGAGGTCGGTATCGCGCGAGAAGGTCCAAGTGGTGTTGCGCGCCAGCAAGTCGATCTCACCCGAGGCAAGCGCTGTAAAGCGGGTCTTGCCGGTGGTCGGCACGAATTCAACGGCATTTCCATCGCCCAGCACAGCGGCGGCAACAGCGCGGCAGATCGCCACGTCAAAACCTTCCCAAACACCGTTTGCATCGGGGGCGGCAAAGCCCACGAGGCCGGTGGTCACACCACAGTTCAGCTTACCGCGGGCCTTCACGTCATCCAACGTGGCAGCCGCAGAAGCGCCAGCCGCAAGGCCGGCCACCGTCAGCGCGCCCAAAAATACGGTTTTTTTCATGTTTACCTCTTCCTGATTATCCGCCCTTCAAGAGCGGTTTGTCGGGCCAATCGGCCCATTGTGACACTGTTGGCAGGGCTTTCACCCCTCTCAGTGACGCCAAGTTTGTGTGGATTCATCATGAAACGTCAAGTCTTTGTTCACGAAACCATATGGCAAAACCCGGCGAAACCGGCCCCTGCCGTTGCGTCAGTCGCTTGGCGGTCAGACTGACTGATCCTTACGCGAAAGATCATAAAACCGCTTGGCATGGATAAAGTCAGATTGTTTCCTTGCGGCCATCTCTTCCGCCTCTTCATCGCTACCCCATTGCTCTGCCTGCCAGGTTTCATCGACCCGAGACAGGTCCCAGAGCGTTTTAACGGGGTAAAACCCGTCCAAAGCCGCAAATCCTATCACAAGCGACCCACTCAGGCTCACAAGGTCGTGAAAGGCCGTCAAAGCCCAAATGTCCAGCGCATCCACATGTGCCCGCAACCGTGCCATTGCCTGCACATCCTGCGGCACATGCACCACGCCCTCAACCGCAAGCAGCTTGGCGGACAGGACCGATTCGGTCCAATCGAGCAGCGGATTCCATGCCGCTGCCTGTTTTTCGACCAGTTCGCTGGGGCTCACTGCCCGATAACAGATCAGATCACTGTCGCCATAGGCGGCCAGCATCTCGGCCACTTCGGATTTCTGATGTGCCACCTTGTCGATGGCTGCATTGGCCGACCGGGTAAAAGGCATGGTACCGGGGTCGATCTTGCCTTCTTGCGCATCCCACTCCGCGGCGATCGCCTCGGCCAAGGCCCGCGTCGGCACGCTCAGCACCGCCTTGGCCGGGGTGCGCACCGCGCGCCCGTCTAGCCGCACGCCGAACCCGTCGCCCTCTTCGACAACGCCCGCCTCTGTCCAGAACCGCTTGGCTTTCCATTCGCTCATCGTCTACCCCCAAATCCGCGCCAAAGCCTCGGGGAGCGCGCGGAAATCCTGCACGATTTCGCGGGCGGCCCCCAGCGCTTCGGGCCGGTGATACCCCCAAGAAACACCAATGCCCGCAATCCCCGCCGCCTGCGCCATGTCCATGTCGAAACTCGTATCGCCCACCATAACCGCATTCTCTGGCGCAACCCCGGTCTCTGCCAGCGCCGCCCGCAGCATAGAAGGATGCGGCTTGGAGGGATGATGATCTGCCACCTGCCGCGTCACGAAGTAAGACCGGAGACCATGGCCCTCCAAGAGTTTGTCCAGACCCCGCGCCGATTTGCCCGTGGCGACCCCCAACAGGGTTTCCGGCACCGCATGCAGCGCCTTCAACGTCTCAAGCGCGTGGGGATAAAGCGGCGAAGAGGCTTGCACGCCCGTCTCTGCCCGCAAACCCATATAGGCCTCTTTATACCACGCCACGATCCGCGCGTGGACATCGCCGGGCAATTGCGGCGCCAGTCGCGCCACCGCCACATCCAGCGACAGACCGACAATGCCCAAAATCACCTCGCGCACAGGTGCCGGTTCCCCGGCCCGATCAAACGCCGACCGCATCGCCGCCAGAATGTCACCTTGGCTGTCCACCAGCGTGCCATCGACATCAAAGATCACCAGACGCAAGGGACGGCTCATGCCATATCCTCTAGCGGGTCCTCCGGCGCTTCGGATGGCACCCACTGAAACAGGTCCCAAGTCCGCGCCATATGCTCGGGCAATGGGGCTGTGATGTGCAGAATGGCCCGTGACACCGGATGCTCGATCTTGAGCGACCGCGCGTGCAGATGCAACTTGCGGCTTACATCGCCACCCAGCTGCGCGCCCCAGCCATCGCCCAGATTCTCCTGCCCTGATCCGCCATATTTGCCATCGCCCACGATGGGATGCCCGATCTCGGCCATATGCGCGCGCAGCTGATGCGTCCGCCCCGTCACCGGAATCAGCGCCATCCAAGCCGTGCGCGCACCCGCCGCTTCGATCACCGCATAATCGGTGGTCGCAGGCTTTGCCCCCGGCGTCGCGTCAATGTCGCGCGGATGCAAGCACAGCATCTTCTCGCCCTCGCCCTTGGCCCCATGCCCCGGCGCCTTGACCAGACCAAAGCGAATGGTGCCCATACGCGGCGTGGGCACGCCCGCCACGGCCGCCCAGTAAATCTTGCGCGTGTTGCGATGCCGGAACGCCGCCGTCAGCCCCTTGGCCGCCTCCCGCGTGCGCGCCAGCAACAAGACGCCCGATGTGTCCTTGTCCAAGCGATGCACCAGACGCGGCTTGTCCTCGGCCCCAAAGCGCAGCGCCTCCGCCAACCCGTCCACATGGCGCAATTGCTTGCTGCCGCCCTGCACCGGCAGGCCCGGCGGTTTGTTCAGGGCGATGATATGGTCATCGCGGTAAATCACGCAGGATTGGATCATCTTGGCATCCGCCGGGCTGATCCGCGCCAAAGCTCCTGTCGGGCGCTCATCGGTATCGGGCAACGGCGGAATACGCACACTCTGCCCAACCTCAAGCCGCGTCGCGGGTTTTACCCGCCCGCCATCGACCCGCAGTTCGCCTTTGCGGCACATCTTTTCGATCTGCACTTGCCCCACATGCGGAAACAGCCGCCGAACCCAGCGATCCAACCGCTGATCGCCGTCATCCGGTCCTACAATCCGTGTCTGCACTCCGCTCATGCGAAAAACCCCCGCGCCAGCCAGACGCCCAAAATCAAGGCCCCGATGGACAATCCCACCGACAGGCCGACATATCCCAAAGCCGCCATCGCCTGCCCCCGCTCCCAGAGCATGAAGGCCTCAAGCGAGAACGCCGAAAACGTCGTGAAGCCACCCAAAAGGCCCGTCATGACCAAGGGGCTGATTTGCCCGGCACCCCGCTGTGCGAGGATCACCACGGCCAGCCCCATCAGAAAGGATCCGATAACGTTAACACCAAGCACGCCAACCGGGAAACCCGGCGCAGCCAAGCGCTGTGCCAAGAGCACCACGCCATAGCGCAGGCACGACCCAATCGCGCCCCCCACGGCCACCTGAAGCAATGCGGACATCATGCCCGCGTCTGTCGCGCGCGCCCGGTCAATTGTCAAGCGCGGCACCCGGATCTGCCGCTCAGCGCGCCAGACCTGCACAAATTCGCAGGATTTTGTAAGGTTCGTACACTGCGCGCTCAGCCGCCTGCGCGCCGCGCCCAGCGCAACTGCGCCTCCGTTTCCACCGCACAGGGCCGGATATGGCGCAATCTCTCCAATGCTGCATCAGGGTCTTCGCCCTGCGCGATCATCAACCGCAGGGCCACCATCCCCGATCTGCCACAGCCCCCCCGGCAATGCACCAGAACCCGCCCGCCCCCGGCCAGCGCGCGCGCGATATCTTGGCTGGCCTTAGTCCAGGCTTCGATCTGGCTTGTGTCCGGCACGCCGTAATCCGGGATCGGAAACGCCACCCAACGGCTCCCCGCCTCTTGCACATCATTGCCAAATGTTTCGGCCCCCGCGCTCAACATCTCGGCTGGCATGGTCAAGGACACCACAAGCGCTGGTTTCCAGTCGCGGATATGCGCAAGGTCGGCGGCATAGTCACCCCCCGCCCCCGGTAGCGGCGCAAGCGCTAGAGTGCCCCCGCCAACCCGGAGCGCGTAGATGATGAAATCATCCATAAAGTAAACACCTTGATGACAAGCGTTCCGTCACATCTGTCCAGCTTTGCCAGATTACCCACAAAAAGCAAGGTGGACGCCTCCGCCCCCTCGCCTTACGTTACGAAGGCATCCGAATCCCGCAAAGGCACCCCATGTCCGACACCCCGCCCCCCGGCTATCAGGTTCTCGCCCGCAAATACCGGCCCGAGACCTTTGCCGATCTGGTCGGTCAAGATGCGATGGTGCGCACACTCAAGAATGCCTTTCAGGCCGACCGCATCGCGCAAGCCTTTATAATGACAGGGATTCGCGGCACCGGAAAAACCACAACGGCGCGCATCATCGCCAAGGGCATGAACTGTATCGGTCCCGATGGGCAGGGTGGCCCCACGACCGAACCTTGCGGCCAATGCGAACATTGCCGTGCCATCATGGAAGGGCGCCATGTCGATGTGATGGAGATGGACGCCGCCAGCCGGACCGGCGTGGGCGACATCCGGGAAATCATCGAGAGCGTGAATTATCGCGCCGCCTCAGCACGTTACAAGATCTACATCATCGACGAAGTGCATATGCTCTCGGTCAATGCGTTCAACGCCCTGCTCAAGACGTTGGAAGAGCCGCCCGCGCATGTGAAATTCATCTTCGCCACCACCGAAATCCGCAAGGTTCCGGTGACGGTGCTGTCGCGCTGCCAACGCTTTGACCTGCGCCGCATTGAACCCGAGGTGATGATCGCGCTCCTGCGCCGCATTGCCGACCGGGAAGGCGCGCAGATCACCGATGACGCGCTGGCCCTCATCACCCGCGCGGCAGAGGGCTCTGCCCGCGACGCCACCTCTTTGCTGGATCAGGCGATTTCCCATGGTGCAGGGGAAACCACGGCGGATCAGGTGCGCGCCATGTTGGGGCTGGCGGATCGTGGCCGGGTGCTTGATCTCTTTGACATGATCCTGCGCGGCGATGCGGCCGGGGCGCTCTCGGAACTCAGCGCGCAATATGCCGAAGGGGCCGATCCACTGGCCGTGCTGCGCGATCTTGCCGAGATAACCCATTGGATCTCTGTTGTTAAAATAACGCCCGACGCCGCCAACGACCCCACAATCGGCCCCG
This sequence comes from Roseovarius mucosus, assembly GCF_002080415.1. Lineage (NCBI taxonomy): Bacteria > Pseudomonadati > Pseudomonadota > Alphaproteobacteria > Rhodobacterales > Roseobacteraceae > Roseovarius > Roseovarius mucosus. Next base: position 1,436,725 of record NZ_CP020474.1, read on the forward strand.
ATGAACGCGCCCGAGGTCTGGACATGGCCACCGCCTTGCCGATGCGCGTGCTCACCCGGATGTGGCAAATGCTGCTCAAAGCGCTAGAGGAAGTGGCGCAATCACCCAACGCGATGATGGCCGCCGAAATGGCGGTGATCCGCCTCACCCATGTGGCCGACCTGCCCACGCCCGAAGACCTCGTGCGCCGCCTCCAAGACGCGCCGCCCAATGGCCCGGGCGGCGGCGGCGGCCCCCGCATGCAGGCCAACCCACCCCAGAGCACCCATGCTCAGGCTCACACCCATGCGCCCACCCATTCCGGTCCCTCGGGGCCAGTCTCGCAAGGTGCTGTGTCGCCTATGCTGGCCACAGACCCGGAAGAGGTGCTGTCCCGCTACCCCAGCTTTGAGCATGTGCTGGAGCTGATCCGCGCCAATCGCGATGTCAAGCTCCTGCTCGAGGTCGAAGGGCATATCCGCCTTGCCAACTATCGCCCCGGCCGGATTGAATTCACCCCCACGCCCGATGCTCCCGGCGATCTGGCACAGCGTCTGGGCAGCGCGCTACAACGCTGGACCGGCAATCGTTGGGCCGTCACCTTGGTGAATTCGGCCACCGCCCCTACCATTCTCGAGGCGCGCAATGCCGCCAAAGATGCGGCAGAGTCTGACGCCCGGCAGCATCCGCTGGTGCAAGCAGTCTTTGCCGCTTTTCCCCGGGCAAAGATTGCGCGGGTGAAAACCGAGAAAGATATCACATCCCATGCCGAGACCGAGGCCCTGCCCGAGGTGGACGAGGAATGGGACCCTTTCGAAGAGGATTGAACACCGCACCGCTTGCCTGTCGCCTTAAGACCGCAGATATGCTTAAAGGCGGCAACGTCATTCAATGGCCCGCCCTGCGGGCCAAAACCACAGGAGATTACAGCATGTTCAAAGGTTTGGGCCAAATGGGCGACATGGCCAAGATGATGAAGGCCGCGCAGGAAATGCAAAAGAAAATGGCCGCGCTGCAAGAGGAAATGCACACGATCATGGTGACGGGCGAATCCGGCGCAGGTCTGGTCAAGGCGACCTGCTCTGCCAAGGGGGAGCTCAAGGCGCTCGATATCGACCCGTCGATCTTCAACTCCGATGACAAAGAGGTCGTCGAGGATCTGATTCTTGCCGCGATCAAGGATGCCCAAGCCAAGGCCTCGGCCCGTGCCCAAGAAGAAATGGGCAAGATCACCGAGGGCATGGGCCTGCCCAAAGACATGAAACTGCCCTTCTGAGACGCGGTTTCTTTTTGGCATAAATACTCAAAACCCCAACGCTTGCCCCCTGAGCGGAGCCTTAGATTGAGCAGCACCCGCGATATCGACGCCCTCATTGATATGATGGCCCGCCTGCCGGGGCTTGGCCCCCGGTCGGCCCGGCGCGCGGTGCTGCACCTGATCCGCAAGCGCGCTTTGCTGCTATCGCCCTTGGCAAAGCTGATGCAGACCGTGGCCGACACGGCGCGGGAATGTGCCACCTGCGGCAATATCGGCACCACCGAGATTTGCGATATCTGCACGAATGCCAAGCGTGCCAATGGCCAGATTTGCGTGGTCGAGGATGTGGCCGATCTCTGGGCGATGGAGCGTGGGCAGGCCTTTAAAGGGCGCTATCACGTGCTGGGCGGCACGCTGTCGGCACTGGATCAGGTCGGCCCCGAGGTTCTACGCATTCCAGCACTCTTGGCGCGGGTCGATTCCGAGGCGATAACCGAGGTCATTCTGGCCCTCAACGCCACGGTCGAGGGGCAAACCACCGCGCATTACATCGCAGATCAGCTCGACGGCAGAGTCACGCTTACTTCGCTCGCTCAGGGTGTTCCCATTGGCGGCGAGTTGGACTATCTCGACGATGGTACGATCAGTGCGGCCCTCTCGGCCCGCAAGCGTCTGTGACACGCCCCTAGCGACATCCGCCCCAAATGATACTGGACCCCTTTTTTAGCCATGTCCCCACTTGCCTTGACCCTGCTGTATCTTTTAGCCCTGAACGCGCTCACATTGGGTTTGTTCTGGTGGGACAAGCGCTGTGCCATCGAACGCCGCTGGCGCGTGCCAGAGAGTACGCTTCTGACGCTTTGTCTGATCGGGGGATCGCTCGGGGCCAAGACCGGACAGGGGATATTCCGCCACAAAACCCGCAAAGAGCCGTTTCGCACGTCGCTCAATGCCATTGCAGTTCTGCATATCGGATTTCTCGGGGCGCTCGTGCTGCCAGAGTTCCGCGCCGCCGTTATGGTGTTTCTCACCCATGCCACCAGCTATGTTCTGGGGCTCGCCGCAACCTGGATCCCTGCGGCCTGAGGCCTAGGCAAAATGAAAATGGCCCGAGAAACCCCGGGCCATTGCGGTCTTGGTGATCTAAGCCGCTTTAGCGGCGACGACGTCCAGCATCCTGATCATCATCCTCATCATCCTCGTCATCCGAGGCGGGCAGATTAAAGAAACTGTCGGCGTCGTATTTCTTTTCACGCACTTCGGGGTGGTAATCCTGCCCTAGGGTGAAATTCTCCAGCCCTTCCATCGCCGTCGGCACACGTGGCTCAAGGTCCGCCTCAAGGCTTTGCTCGGTGCTCAAGAGCTTGCGACGTTCGTCATCGGTCAGCGCGGCGCCATCTTTGGCCTTCTTCGCAGCGGCCTTTTGCACGGCGGCATCAAGCTCGGATTGTTTGCACAGGCCAAGCGCAACAGGGTCGATCGGTTGGATGCTGCCGATGTTCCAATGGGTGCGTTCACGAATCGCCTGAATGGTCGGCTTCGTTGTGCCCACAAGGCGCGCAATCTGGCTGTCGGCCAGTTCGGGATGGAACTTGACCAGCCAAAGGATCGACGCGGGGCGATCCTGCCGCTTGGACAGCGGCGTATAGCGCGGGCCGCGCCGGGTCTCTTCGCCTTGGGCGGCAGCATTGAATTTGAGCTTGAGCTTGTGCAGCGGGCTTGCCTGCGCCCGTTCGATCTCGTCCTGCGTCAATTGATTGTTGGCAATCGGATCAAAGCCTTTAACGCCTGCCGCCACATCGCCATCGGCGATCCCCTGCACTTCCAATTCATGCATGCCGCAGAAATCGGCAATCTGCTTGAAACTGATCGTCGTATTGTCCACCAGCCAGACAGCTGTGGCCTTGGCCATGATCGGCTTTGACATCTCTCAGGTCTCCTTTACCCAAAACTTCCCCGGCGCCTGAAAGGCGGTTCCGGCGGGCCGGAACGGGTTTCCATTGTAGGGGAACTCGGCCAGCTTATACTGACCTTGCCGATAAAATGAAAGACCAAAGAATGCGTGCCCAAGTTGCCTTGTTGCTCTGTCTTTTGCTTCCGCCTCTGCCTGCCACCGCGCAATCACACCGTGCGGGCGTGTTTGACTATTACGTGCTCAGCCTCAGTTGGTCGCCCACTTGGTGCGCGCTCGAGGGGGACGCGCGCAGTGCCGAGCAATGCGACGATGCCGCCAACACCGGCTGGATTCTGCACGGTCTTTGGCCGCAATATCATCGCGGCTGGCCCGAGCATTGCCAGAGCGTGCATGCGCCCCCCACCCGCGCCATGACCCGCGCTATGGCGGATGTGATGGGAAGCGCAGGCCTTGCCTGGTATCAATGGAAGAAACACGGCTCTTGTTCAGGGCTGAGTGCCGCCGACTATTATGCGCTGTCGCGCGCGGCCTTTGATCAATTCACGCGGCCAGAGGTCTTTCGCAAGCTCACCAAGCCCGTGAAGCTGCCCGCCAAAGTGGTCGAAGAGGCGTTTCTCAAGGCAAATCAGGGGCTTGAACCCGACATGCTGACCATCACCTGCCGCGCCGGGCGCATTCAGGAGGCACGGCTTTGCCTGTCGCGCGATTTGGCACCAGTGCCCTGCGGCGTTGATGTGGTGCGCGACTGCGCCCTGCGCGATGCGCTCTTTGATCCGATCCGCTGATCCATCCTCTTGGCCCCTTGAACCCCGCCAGTATTTCCTCAATGGTCGCGCCAAGCACGCGCATCAGACGGGACGGGCAAGACATGGATATCCGGGCAATCCTGATGGGGCTGGGCTTTGCGCTCATGTGGTCCTCGGCCTTTACCTCGGCACGGATCATCGTCTCTGCCGCCCCGCCCCTGACAGCGCTTGGCCTGCGCTTCCTGATTTCCGGGCTACTTGGCATTACCATCGCCCTGATCTTGGGCCAAAGCTGGCGACTGACCCGCGCACAATGGCGCGCCACGATCATTTTCGGCATCTGCCAGAATGCGCTCTATCTCGGGCTGAACTTCGTGGCGATGCAAACAATCGAGGCCTCGCTTGCCGCGATCATCGCCTCGGCCATGCCGCTCATCGTGGGGTTGTTCAGTTGGATCTTTTTAAAGGAGCGACTTGGCAAGGTTGGAATCATGGGCCTCTTTGCCGGGCTAGGCGGCGTGGTGATCATCATGGGCGCGCGGCTTCAGGGGGGAATGGATCTTTACGGCGTGGGTCTCTGCCTGATCGCGGTTTTTGCACTGGCCTTTGCCACGCTGGCGGTGCGCGGTGCGGCATCGGGGGGCAATTTTCTGATGGTCGTGGGCTTGCAGATGATGGTGGGCGCGGTCCTGACCGGCTCCATCGGCCTTGCCACCGAACCCCTCGTGATCGACTGGAGCACGCGGCTTGTCTTGGCGTTTCTCTATACCACGCTCGTTCCCGGCCTCGCCGCCACGCTGGTGTGGTTTCTATTGGTCGAGCGGATCGGCGCAACGCGCGCCGCTACCTTTCATTTCCTCAACCCGTTCTTTGGCGTAGCGATCGCCTCTGTGCTCTTGAACGAAGCCCTCCGATTGGGCGACCTGATCGGGGTCTTGGTGATCATGGGCGGGATTCTGGCGGTGCAACTCTCGCGGCAAGGGCGGGTCTGAGGCACCGGGCTTGACAGGCCATGACGAAGTTGTGAACCTTGGTAAGGTTGTGTTGATTTGGGTTGATTCTATGCGGTGTGTGAAAACCGGATTACTGATGTGTTGTGCCATTCTTGCGGGCTGCGGAGAGCCCATGACACAGGCACAAGTCATCGAAAAGTATAGTGGCAACACGGTGGCCAAACTGACCAGCGAAAAACGCATGGATCATTTGGGACCAAACAACCCCTCATTGGGGACACGTTACATCTATCATCAGACGGATGGGCACGCCTTATACAGCAAGCGCACGGACAAAGGGTATAGTAGGCAAGAAGCCGGTCGCTGGTGGGCCGGGAATGACAAGATATGTTATTCGATGCGCGTCACACAGGCCGAAGACCCGGAAGGCGATGCCTGTGCCCCGGCGGGTACCGACGTCGTCTGGAGTAGCTTTGAACGCGGCGATACAAAGGGCCTCCGAAGATCGGTAGCAGTTGCCCAAGGTGGCCAATCTGACATCGGTTTTGGGTGGGACAAAGTCATCGCCGCTGCGGGTGTGGCCATGGCCGGAGCAGTCGCCGTTGGGGCTGCTTCAGAAAAATTATGTGGCCCGGGCGGATGCACCGGCGGTGATTATTCGTCGGCTTCGGCTCAGCCCCAATCCTCCTCATCAGGAGGGTCGCAGACATCAAGCTCCGCGTCGCGTGAGACAAAATCCGGCTACACGATCACAGAGCGGATCAATTACGAGCGGAACGCGCAGACGGTTGTTGCACGCGGTCGGTGCGCCGACGGGAAGACCTTTGATGTCAGGTATCACCCAGACAACAATCCACAGTTTTTCATCTACGGCTCGGGTGGCTCCAGCGTCGATGACGTCGCAAGCCGTTTTTGCTCCTGAGAGCGAGGCTTGGCCGGTGGCATAGCCGACGCGTTCGGGAACAACCGACATAGGTCCGCTCAGATGACTTCTGGCGCGCTGGTCATCATGGCCGGGATGCTGGCGGTGCAACTCTCGCGGCAAGGGCGGGTGTGAGGCGCCGGGACTTTGAAAAGTTCCGGATCATTCTCTTTTCAAGAAAATGGCTTTAGCCGATGTGCCCCCGCGGCCCATCGCCCACCTGCCCACGATGCAACAGCAAGTGGTCTAGGATCACGCACGCCATCATCGCCTCGCCCACGGGAACGGCACGAATGCCGACGCAGGGGTCATGTCGCCCTTTGGTCACGACCTCGATGGGGTTTCCATCCACGGTGATCGACTGGCGCGGGGTCAGGATCGACGATGTTGGCTTGACCGCAAACCGCACAACGATCTCTTGGCCTGTCGAAATCCCACCAAGGATACCGCCCGCATGGTTCGAGGCGAATTCCGGGCCGCTCTCACCCATGAAAATCTCATCGGCATTGGCGCTGCCGGTGAGGCGCGCGGCGGCCATGCCTTCGCCAATCTCAACGCCTTTGACGGCGTTGATCGACATCATCGCGGCGGCCAGATCCGTATCGAGCTTGCCATAAATCGGCGCGCCAAGGCCTGCGGGCACACCGCGTGCCACCACTTCGATCACCGCGCCGACCGAATCATGTTTCTTGCGCAGCGCTTGCAGATAGTCTTCCCACGCAGGGGCCGCCGCCGCGTCAGGCAGCCAGAAATCATTGCCGTCAATCGCGTCCCAATCGAACTGTGCGCGGTCCAACTCCATCTCGCCCATGGCGACCATATAGCCCTTGATCTCGATCCCCGGCACAAGTGCTTCCAAGGCCGCGCGTGCCACGCCCCCCGCCGCAACTCGCGCCGCCGTTTCCCGCGCCGAAGACCGCCCGCCACCACGTGGATCGCGCAGGCCATATTTCAGATAATAGGTGATATCGGCATGACCGGGGCGGAATGTCTTGGCAATCTCGCCATAGTCGCGCGAGCGTTGATCGGTGTTCTCGATCATCAGCTGAATCGGTGTTCCCGTGCTCTGCCCCTCATAGACGCCCGACAGGATACGCACCGCATCCGGCTCGTTGCGTTGGGTCATATTCTTGTTCTGCCCCGGACGGCGCTTGTCCAGCCAGTGCTGCAGCATCGTCTCATCCAGCGCCACCCCCGGAGGGCAACCATCCACCGTGGCCCCAAGTGCGGGCCCATGGCTCTCGCCCCAGGTAGTGAAACGAAACAGATGTCCAAAGGTGTTGAGGCTCATGCGCGGGGCTCCTTTGGCGCTGATCTAGCCCCGGCTCGCCCCGGCCTCAAGCTAATTTGGCGGGCTTTTGTCGCAAACAGGCGATCTATGGGATCGAATCGCAGTAGTCTTTGCCCCGTGACGGACTGGCGGAGTTGCCCGAACCAAATGAGACCGGGACGTTCAAAAATGACTGGTGCAGCGCGCAAGCCCTGCTAACACTAGCGGCAAGACTGTCCAAAAAACGACAGCACCCAACATGATAATCAACAGGGAGAAGACAATGACCAAAGACACCTCGCACGACAGCGTGCGCCCGGTCGTCGCGAAAATGGCCGAGGACACCCGCGCCGGCAAGATGAGCCGCCGCGAATTCGTGGCGCTCGCCTCGACCTTTGGTGCCTCTGCCACTGCAGCTTACGGGTTGCTCGGACTTGCAGTGCCCACAGCCGCATATGCTGAAGACGCCAAGAAAGGCGGCGTGCTGCGTGTGGCAAGCCGCGTGATGGATATCACCGATCCGCGCAAATATTCCTGGACCGAGCCGGGCAATGTCGCCCGCCAGTTCTGCGAACCGCTGGTACGCTGGGCCTCTGACTTCAGCTTTCAGCCGATGTTGCTGGAAGGCTGGGAGGTCAGCGATGACGCCATGACCTACACGCTCAAGGTCCGTCAGAACGCGGTCTGGAACAATGGCGACGCGTTCAATGCCGATGACGTGATCCACAATCTCAACCGCTGGTGCGACAAAGCCGCCGAAGGCAATTCCATGGCCTCGCGGATGGCCACGTTGATCGACCCAGACACAGGCCGCGCGCTCGATGGAGCCATTGAGCGGGTGGATGATTTCACTATTCGCCTCAATCTGCCCCGCCCCGATATCACCATCATCGCGGGCATGTCCGACTATCCTGCGCTCTGCGTCCACCCCAGCTTTGGGGACGATGGCGATCTGGCCAAGGCCCCCATCGGGACCGGCCCGTTCGAGCTTGTCTCGATGGACATCGGCGTCGCCGCCGAGGTCAAGCGCCGGGAAGACGGCAAGTGGTGGGGTGGCGATGTCTATCTCGACGGTATCCGCTTCGTTGACTTTGGCGAAGATAACGCCTCGATCGTAGCCGCATTTGATGGCGATGAGATCGACATCAACGACGAATCCACCGCCGATTTCATCGAGTCCTACGATGCCCTTGGTCTGATCAAACAGTCCAAGACAACCGCCAACACCATCGTCGCCCGGATGCGCGCCGATACCGCGCCCTATGACAGCAAGGAACTGCGCAACGCCATCCAATTGGCCTGCGACAATGCCGTTTTGCTGGCCATTTCGATCAATGGCGAGGGTATTCCGGCAGAAAACCACCACGTGGCTCCGTTCCACCCGGAATATGCCGAACTGCCTGCGATTGCGGCTGATCCGGCCAAGGCCATCGAAATGGCACGCGCCGCAGGGCATGGCGACACCGAGATCGAGATCATCTCGATTGATGGCGACTGGCGGACCACCACCACCGATGCCATCGGCGACCAACTGCGTCAGGCGGGTTTCAACGTCAAGCGGACGGTGATTCCGGGGGCAAGCTTCTGGAACGACTGGACCAAATATCCCTTCTCGACCACCAACTGGGGTCCGCGTCCTTTGGGCGTTCAAGTGCTGGCACTGGCCTATAAATCGGGCGAGGCATGGAATGAATCTGGCCATGCAAACCCGGAATTCGATGCGCTGCTGGATGAAGCCTTGGGTGTTTTCGACGCGGACAAGCGCCGCGAATATTCGGCCAAGCTGCAAACGATGCTGCAAGACAGCGGTGCCGTGATCCAGCCCTTCTGGCGCAATCAGGCGCTGCACCACACGGACAAGGTCAAGGGCGTGCAGGCGCATCAATTCCGCGAAATGCACTATGAGCAGGTCTGGCTCGACGCGTAAAACCGTCCTGCACAACAGATCGGGCCGCCCCTCAGGGGCGGCCCTTTGCGTTCAGACGACTTCGGCGCGCAGCGCAGCCATCCGTTCCGCCAAAAGTTTTCGCGATGTCTCATCCTTGAGCTTGCCCGCATCGTCAAAGGCGTTCATCGCCCCCGCGATCAAAACCGCCGTGCCCGGCACCAGCCGCGCCTGTAACTGCGTAAGGCAAGACAGCGTCATGAATTGGGCCGTCTCGCCCCCGGTGCGCCCGGCAGAGGCCGAGACCACCACAACGGGCTTGTTCTTGAACGCCGCCCCCGGCACCCGGCTGATCCAATCCAGCCCGTTCTTGAGAACGCCGGTTATCCCTTTGTTGTATTCGGGTGCTCCAATGATCACGGCATCGGCGTCCTTGATCTGCTGTGCGAGGTGTTTCACCGCGTCTGGCACACCCTCTGCCTCTTCCAGATCACCATCGTAGAGCGGCAGATCAAGACTGCCGTCGCTGATCTCTGCGGGGCCGAATGCCTCTGCCGCCTCGGCCAGCAGCATGCGGTTATACGATCCCTTGCGCAGCGATCCGGAAATCAACAGAAGTTTTGGGTTAGCCATGTGTCATCCTCTCACGGGTTTGTCAGTTTCACTGATCAAACTGGGGCGATGGAGGGAATTTGACAATATGAAGTGACTGCACAGGGCTTGTGCGCCACACCGGCACCGAATGAAAAACCCCGGCGCGGCGAGCAGACCGCGGCCGGGGCAGGCACCCGCCATGCGTGGCGAGGAGGACGACGTTACCAGTCCACCGGGCCTTTATCGGCGAATTGATGGACCAGAAAATCTATAAAGGCGCGCACCTTGGGCTGGGTGAACCGGCCCGGCGGGTAGACCGCGTAAATGCCCTGCAATTCCAGAGGCAACTCGGGCATCGCATCTTCGACCAGCCCATCCGCCATCGCACGGGAATAAAGGAAGGAAGGAAGATAGGCGATACCCAAGCCAGAAATCGCGGCATTCAGCAGGGATTGCCCGTCATTCACACTTAGACCACCCGCCGTGCGCACCTGACGCTTTTCCCCCGAAGGCGCGGTCAGCTTCCATACCGCCCCGCCCGCTTGGCTAGAGTAATGCAAGAGCTTGTGTTCGTTCAGATCGTCGATCTTTTGCGGCCGCCCATGTTTTTGGAAATAGCCGGGGCTGGCGATCATGCGCTTGGTGGTCTCGGTCAGTTTCCGCGCCCGCAGGGTGCTGTCCTCCAGCTCTCCGATGCGCACGGCCATGTCAAAGCCTTCTGAAATCAGCTCAACATAGCGGTTATTCAGCACCATGTTGACGGTGATATCGGGGAATTCATCAAGGAACTGGCCCAGAACCGGGCTGAGATGATTGACCCCGAAATCTGTCGCCACAGAGATGCGCAACAGGCCAGAGGGATCGGATTGCATCGAACTCACCAGCGCGTCCGCTTCGCCCGCGTCGTTGAGCACGCGCAAGGCCCGGTCGTAATAGGCTAGGCCGATTTCAGTCGGGCTGACACGCCGCGTGGTGCGGTTCAGCAATCTTGCCCCCAAACGCGCCTCAAGCGACGACACGTGCTTGGACACGGCGGATTTTGATATGCCCATCTTACGGGCCGCGTCGGTAAATCCGCCCTGATCCACCACGGTGGCGAAGGCTTCCATTTCGGTCAGGCGATCCATCCTAATACCTCTGAATTGCGTCTTGAGGGCCTTTGTGACGGGAAAATCAGGCACAACTGGGGCGCTTGCCGGACAATATCTGGATTTCGTCGGCATCGTTCGCCAGCTGGAAACACGGAAACATCAAGCTGCGATTATTGACGGGTTAGGCCAACGCACCACCTATGTTACCATATCCTAGGGAGGAGCCACTATGACACGCATCATTGCAATCACTGCCGCCACCTTTCTGAGTCTCTCATTTCCCCTCTTCGCCGGGGATACCCCCGCACCTGAAGGGGCCGAGGTCTATTTCGTCAATCTCGAGGATGGGGCCTTCGTTACAGCACCCGTCAAAGTTATCTTTGGTCTCAAAGGCATGGGCGTGGCCCCTGCCGGCACTGAAAAAGAGGCGACAGGCCACCATCACATTCTGGTCAACCGCCCGCCCTTGGGCGAAGGGCCGGACGGGGAGCAAGAGCTGACCGTCGGCCTGCCCGCGGATGAGTATCACCGCCATTTCGGCGGCGGTCAGACAGAGGCAACGCTTGATCTGGCACCGGGCACGCATACGCTGCAACTGGTGATGGGCGACCTCAACCATGTGCCGCACGCCCCACCCGTGGTGTCCGACGTGATCACGATCACCGTCGAATAAACCGCGTCAGAGCGTGGCAGCCAGCCGCGTGCCCTGATCTATCGCGCGTTTCGCATCAAGTTCGGCGGCCAAATCCGCGCCGCCGATCACATGCGCCTCTATTCCGCGCGCCGCCAATGTATCGGCCAGACTGCGCTCGCTCACCTGCCCCGAGCAAAGCACGACGGTATCCGCCGCAATCAATGTCGGGCGTTCGCGGGCCTCGCCAAAACTCACGTGCAGCCCTTCCGCGTCAATCTTTTCGTAATTGACGCCACCGATCATCTCGACGCCCTTCATCTTGAGGGCGGCGCGATGAATCCAGCCTGTTGTTTTGCCCAACCGCTTGCCCGGTGCCTCTGCCTTGCGTTGCAAGAGCGTGACCTTGCGCGCAGCCGGCTCTGGCTGCGGTCCCTGCGGCGCGAGGCCCCCGCGCACCTCTGCCGGATCGCCCACGCCCCATTCGGTACGCCACAATGTGATGTCTTCGGTCGGGCTGATCCCCTCATGCACGAGGTATTCGGACACGTCGAAACCGATGCCGCCCGCGCCCACCACGGCCACGCGGTGGCCCACCTCTGCACCGCCCCGCAATACGTCAATATACGTCACCACATTCGGCCCATCCTGCCCCGGAATACCCGGATCGCGTGGAATCACGCCGGTAGCGATAATCACGGCATCAAAGCCGTCCAGATGATCGGCGGTCATCTCTTGCCCAAGACGCAGATCGACGCCCGACTCGGCCACCATGGTGCCAAACCAGTCCACCAACCCGCGAAACTCTTCCTTGCCGGGGATGACCTTGGCCATGTTCAACTGACCGCCCAGTTCCGCCGCACGATCAAAGAGCGTCACTTGGTGCCCACGCCCCGCCGCAGTGATCGCCGCCGAGAGGCCCGCAGGCCCCGCACCGACCACGGCAATGCGCTTGGGCGTTGCGGCAGGCGCAATCACCAGTTCCGTCTCATGACAGGCGCGCGGATTGACCAGACAGGATGTCAGCTTGCCCGAGAATGTGTGATCAAGGCACGCCTGATTGCAGGCGATGCAGGGCGCAATCGTAGCGCTGCGCCCTGCCGCCGCTTTGTTCACAAACTCTGCATCCGCCAGAAACGGCCGCGCCATGCTGACCATATCAGCGGCCCCGCTTGCCAAAACCGCCTCGCCCACGTCAGGCGTGTTGATCCGGTTCGAGGTAATGACAGGAATACTCACCTTGCCCATCAGTTTTTTCGTGACCCAAGCAAAACCCGCACGCGGCACGCTGGTTGCAATCGTGGGAATCCGCGCCTCATGCCAGCCGATACCGGTGTTGAGGATCGAAGCGCCTGCACGCTCAATTTCTTGCGCCAATTGCACGACTTCGTCATGGGTGCTGCCACCCGGCACCAGATCAATCATGCTAAGCCGGTAAATGATGATGAAATCATCCCCCACCGCCGCCCGCGCACGCCGCACCACCTCAATCGGCAGGCGCATCCGGTTCTCATACGACCCCCCCCAGCGATCCTCGCGCTTGTTGGTGTGGGTCACAAGAAACTGGTTGAGGAAATACCCCTCGGACCCCATGATCTCGACCCCGTCATAGCCTGCCTCGCGCGCACGCTGCGCGGCGGTGACGATATCGGCGATCTGCTTTTCGATCCCCTCCTCGTCCAATGCCTTGGGCGTAAAGGGCGAAATCGGCGACTTGATGGCTGAGGCGCTGACGCATTCCTTGCCATAGGCGTAGCGGCCAGCGTGCAGGATCTGCATCGCGATCAGCCCCCCCGCCTCATGCACCCGGTCCGTGACGATGCGGTGATTGGTGATATCTTCGGGCGTGAATAGCCCTGCCGCACCGGGAAATACGCCGCCCTCGCGATTGGGGGCCATGCCGCCCGTGACCATAAGGGCCACACCGCCGCGCGCCCGTGCCGCATAAAACTCTGCCACCCGGTTCCAATCGCGGGTTTCCTCCAACCCGGTGTGCATGGACCCCATAAGCACGCGATTTTTCAAGGTCACGTGCCCCAGATCAAGCGGGCTCAGAAGATGCGGATATTCGGACATGGCGGACCTCCCTTGGCTGGAATGCACCATGGCGCGGCACCGCGATATTGTCACCCCGGAACGCTGCGTTATGGCGTCTGCCGCCCCCTCGATCCCCCCAAACGAAAAGAGCCGCCCATGGGCGGCCCTCTCGATACAGGTTGCGTCGCTTAAAGTGCGAGGTTGGGGATGATCTGCTTTTTGCGGCTCATGATGCCCGGCAGCACCACGGCATCGCCCGACACGGTCGCGCCAAAGCTTTTTTCCGCAACTGTCTTGACCAGATCGTTGGGCACCAGAAGCGTGGCTTCTTCATTCAGAATATCCACCACAAAGAGCAGCACCTGATCGACACCATCCTCAGCGGCGACGGTGGTCATGCTCTGCATCAGGCTTGCCTTGCGGTCGAGCACGATGGCGGGCGATGTGGTTTCAAGCACGCTCACGCGGAACGACTTGCCACCAACCTCATATTCCTTGGAATCCATGCGCAGCAGTTCAGCATCGGAAAAGGCCGAGACATCGGATTTAGCGGCAAACATTTCGGCAGCATAGTCGGGGATGGAAATGCCCAGATCGGCAGCCAGTTTTTCGGCCACAGCGCGGTCATGCGGGGTGGTCGTGGGCGAGCGGAATTCGAGCGTGTCTGACAGGATGCAGGTCAGCGCCGTGCCCTTGGCCCAGTTGGGCATTTTCGCGGCATCGTCGCCCATCAGGTCAAGCATGATGGTCGCGGTGCAGGCCAGCGGGCGCACGGTGATGTCAATCGGGCCTTTGGTTTCCAAACCGCCCACCAGCTTGTGATGGTCGATGATTGCCTGAATGTCGGCGTTGTTGATGTTGGCGGGCAATTCCGCCGGGTTGTTGGTGTCCACGATCACGCAAGGCTGACCGGCGTCGACATCGGCAATGATACGCGGCTTGGGCAGGTCCCATTTGCGCAGGAGAAAGGCAGCCTCGGTATTGGGCTCGCCCAAAAGGACAGCTTCGGCCTGCGCACCTTTCACCTCATTAAGATACCAAGCCCAGAGAATGGGCGAGCCGGTGGAATCGGTGTCGGGGGATTTATGGCCGAAAACAAGCGTGGTCATAGGGGTCATCCTGTCATTGATGCGGGTTTGCGCGCCTTATAGGTGGGTGGGCACGGCTTGTCACCTGCCCGATGCTGCGCTGCGGCATAAAATCCCAAAGCGGGGTTGGTCGAAAAGGTAATTTTTGCGGATCAAAACGGTTGACTCACCCCAGCGCACTCCCTAGCTATGCGCCGTTAGCACTCGAACCCCATGAGTGCTAATGATCTCCAAACGGGGATCATTAGGGAGTAACTTTGAGCCAAGGAGCCTCAGAGATGGCATTTAAACCGCTGCATGACCGCGTGCTTGTCCGCCGCGTTGAAAGCGAAGCTAAAACCGCGGGCGGGTTGATCATTCCCGACAGCGCCAAAGAAAAACCGAGCCAGGGCCAAGTTGTGTCCTGCGGCGATGGCGCCCGCAAGGACAATGGCGAACTGATCGCAATGGCCGTCAAGGCTGGCGACACCATTCTGTTCGGCAAATGGTCCGGCACCGAAGTCACGGTCGACGGCGAAGAGCTGTTGATCATGAAGGAAAGCGACATTCTGGGCGTGATTTCGTAAGGGCATTCCCCCTTACGCTGATCCAACCGGAAATCAAACACGGGAGCACCTCAAATGGCTGCAAAAGACGTACGCTTTAATACCGACGCCCGCAATCGCATGCTCAAGGGCGTGAACATTCTGGCCGATGCGGTCAAAGTAACCCTCGGCCCCAAAGGCCGGAACGTGGTTCTGGACAAATCCTTTGGCGCACCGCGCATCACCAAGGACGGTGTATCGGTTGCCAAGGAAATCGAACTGGAAGACAAGTTCGAGAACATGGGCGCGCAGATGGTGAAAGAAGTCGCCAGCCGCACCAATGACGAGGCCGGCGACGGCACCACCACCGCGACGGTTCTGGCTCAGGCCATCGTCAAGGAAGGCATGAAGGCGGTTGCCGCCGGCATGAACCCGATGGACCTCAAGCGTGGTATCGATCTGGCCACCAGCAAGGTTGTCGAGGCCATCAAAGCCGCATCGCGCCCCGTCAACGACAGCGCCGAAGTGGCGCAGGTTGGCACCATTTCTGCCAATGGCGAGGCCGAAATTGGCCGTCAGATCGCAGAAGCGATGCAGAAAGTCGGCAACGAGGGTGTCATCACTGTCGAAGAGAACAAAGGCCTCGAGACCGAGACTGATGTCGTCGAAGGCATGCAGTTCGACCGTGGCTATCTCAGCCCCTATTTCGTCACCAATGCTGACAAAATGGTTGCGGACCTTGAGGACTGCCTCATCCTGCTGCACGAGAAGAAACTCTCGAGCCTTCAGCCGATGGTGCCGCTGCTCGAGCAAGTGATCCAGTCGCAAAAACCGCTCCTGATCATTGCCGAAGATGTCGAAGGCGAAGCCCTCGCAACGCTGGTCGTGAACAAGCTGCGTGGCGGTCTCAAGATCGCTGCCGTTAAGGCCCCCGGCTTTGGCGACCGTCGCAAGGCGATGCTGCAGGATATCGCCATTCTGACCGGTGGTCAGGTGATTTCCGAAGACCTCGGCATGAAGCTTGAGAATGTCGGCATGGACATGCTGGGCCGCGCCAAGAAAGTTTCGATCACCAAAGACGCCACCACCATCGTCGATGGTGCGGGCGAAAAGGCCGAGATCGAAGCACGCGTCAGCCAAATCCGCCAGCAGATCGAGGACACCACCTCGGACTATGACCGCGAGAAGCTGCAAGAGCGCGTGGCCAAACTGGCCGGTGGCGTTGCTGTCATCCGCGTTGGCGGCATGACCGAGATCGAAGTGAAAGAGCGCAAGGACCGCGTCGATGACGCGCTCAATGCAACCCGCGCAGCCGTGCAAGAAGGCATCGTTGTCGGCGGTGGTGTGGCTCTGGTTCAGGCGGCCAAGAAACTGGCCGGTCTTGAAGGTGTCAACAGTGACCAGAACGCCGGTATCGCCATCGTGCGCCGCGCGCTCGAAGCGCCGCTGCGCCAGATCGCAGAGAATGCCGGTGTTGACGGCTCCGTCGTCGCAGGCAAAATCCGCGAGAGCTCTGACGCCAAGTTCGGCTATAACGCACAGACTGATGAATATGGCGACATGTTCAAGTTTGGCGTCATCGACCCGGCCAAGGTTGTCCGCACCGCTCTCGAAGATGCCTCTTCGATCGCAGGCCTGTTGATCACCACCGAAGCGATGGTGGCCGACAAGCCGCAAAAAGAAAACGCCGGTGGCGGCGGTATGCCCGACATGGGCGGCATGGGCGGCATGATGTAAATCACGCTTGCCTTGTGCAATCGGATCGGGGCTGCCTTCGGGCGGCCCCTTTTTTTGGACGGTGACCGGGCAGCAAATACGTAACCTAAACACCGAAAATTCCCCATTCCAGAGATTGAAACCCGCGATAATCTAGCGCTGTTCAACAAGTTCAGCAGGTGGTTTCCAATGCAAAAGCAACTGGCCGAGTTTATCGGCACTTTCACTCTTGTTCTCTTTGGCTGTGGGGCGGCGGTGCTTGCCGGGGGCGATATCGGCCTTGCAGGCATCAGCTTTTCCTTTGGCTTTGCCCTGATTGGCATGGCCTATGGCATCGGTCCGGTTTCGGGCTGCCATATCAACCCAGCGGTATCGTTGGGGGCGGTTGCGGCGGGCCGCATGTCCCTGACCACGGCGGCGGGCTATATCGTGGCGCAAATCCTGGGCGCTGTGGCAGGGGCCTTCGTGTTGATGACGATCGCAAGCGGCAAGGCGGATTACAGCCTTGCCCAAAACGGGCTGGGCCAGAATGGCTGGGGTCCGGGCTATCTGGGCGAATACACCATGACGGCGGCTTTCCTTTTCGAGGTCGTGGCGAGTTTTCTGTTCATGGTCGTGATCCTTGGGGCCACCGGCAAAGGCGCACCCGCGCATCTGGCGGGGCTGGCCATCGGCATTGCCCTTGTGGTGATCCACCTCGTCGGCATCAACGTGACAGGCGTTTCGGTCAATCCGGCGCGCTCGATCGGGCCTGCGGTATTCGTCGGCGGCACCGCATTGGCGCAACTGTGGCTCTTCATCGTCGCCCCGGTGATCGGCACCGTCGCGGCGGGCCTGCTCTTTCGCAGCGGCCAGTTGGATGCGCAAAGCTGAGCAATCGGCATCTGGGGTCGCCCAAGGGCGGCCCTTTCCCGGCGCGGGCAAGATCCGGCGGAAAGGTCGGGATTTGAGCATCTGTAGACCGAGGAAAGCGGGCAGCTTCACGATCATCTGACTATACCCTGCGCGTCAGAGCGGGTAGCAACAGGCATGCGCCTTTTTCTTTTGACCGCCCTCACCATGATCGCCTTTGCCGCCAATTCGGTGCTGACCCGTATGGCTATTGCCGGGGGCGATATAGATGCCGTGAGCTTTGGGGTGATCCGCCTGATCTCTGGCGCGGTGATGCTGGGGCTTTTGTGCCTTGTGCTGCGCGGTGGCCTGCGCCTCTTGGGGCCGGGGCGCGCGATTGGGGTCATGGCCCTTTTGATCTATTTCTACGGATTTTCCATAGCCTACCGGGGGCTTGATGCTGGTCTGGGCGCGCTGATCCTGTTTGGCGTGGTGCAGATCATCATGTTCGCGGGGGGACTCTTCGCGCGCGAGGCAATGCCAGTACGGCGCTGGACCGGGGCCGGGCTGGCCTTTGCCGGGCTGGCGTGGCTGCTCTGGCCCGGAGGCGGACCACAGGTGAGCGTCATCCATGGCCTGCTGATGGCAGGGGCAGGCATCGGCTGGGGCGTCTATTCGTTGACGGGGCGCAAATCAGGCGATGCGCTGATGGCCACGGCCGCCAATTTCATCTGGGCCGCGCCCGTGGGCCTCTTGGTCGGCTGGCTGGTGCCCAAGGGGGCCGAGGGAATCGTGATCGGGCCGCAGGGCGTCTTGCTTGCGGTGCTGTCGGGGGCGGTGACATCCGGTTTGGGCTACGCGCTCTGGTATAGCCTTCTGCCTCGGTTGGCGGCCTCGGTTGCGGCGGTGGCACAACTGACCGTGCCGGTCATTGCCATGGCAGGCGGCATGCTGTTCTTGGGCGAGGCGCTGAGCGCCGAATTCGTGCTGGCAAGCGCGCTGGTGCTGGGCGGCGTTGCGGTCTCGGTCATCCCGATGCGCCCTCAGGGGCCAACGATTTCCTCCAAAGGATCGTAACCCATGCCGCGCTGAAAGGCGACGCGCGCGAGACTGTCGGGCTTGAACCGGAGGTTCCCCATCTCCGCCTCTGTCACCCAACGCCTGCGGGTTACAATCTGCTCGGGATCGCGCCAATCCTCCGAAAGCGCTCCTGCAGTCACCGTGCAACGAAAGAACACCTCGACCTGATGAAAGCCTGTGGCGGGCGCATGAAACTCGTTGATCAGGCAGGGTGTGCCCACGCGGATCGTCAATCCGGTCTCCTCATGGACCTCTCGCATCAGGTTCTCGGGCAGCGATGTGCCCAGCTCGACCCCGCCGCCCGGCGCACACCACAGCGTGCTGGCGGCATCGGCATAGGCATTGACCAGCAACAACCTCCCCTGATCCACAATCACGGCGCGGGCAGCAAGGCGGGGCGAAGGCATGAGAACACCTGAGGCAAAGATCGACTGGGCCAACCCTAGGCGGCAGGTCGACCGGTGAAAAGGGGTTGTCTTTGCCCCCCGCCTTGGGCCAGCTTGCGCGCGACCAAGACAAAGGAGCAGGACATGGGAACCAACACGCGCAACGGCGGACAATTGCTGGTGGATTGCCTGCTGGCATTGGGGGCGCGGCACAGTTTCGGCGTGCCGGGCGAGAGCTATCTTGCGGTATTGGATGCCTTGCACGACACAGCCGGGCGGCTTGATTTCACCCTATGCCGCCAAGAGGGCGGAGCCGCCTTTATGGCCGCCGCCTACGGCAAGCTGACGGGCCGTCCTGGCATCTGTTGGGTCACGCGCGGGCCGGGGGCGACCAATGCCGCAATCGGGGTGCACACCGCGATGCAGGATAGTGCGCCGATGATCCTTTTTGTGGGTCAGGTAGGCACCGATATGAAAGGGCGCGAGGCATTCCAAGAGCTGGACTACCGCGCCGTGTTTGGCACGATGGTGAAATGGGCGGTCGAGATTGATCAGGTGGGCCGCATCCCCGAAATCGTGGCGCGGGCGTGGAAAACCGCCGTGACGGGCCGCCCCGGCCCGGTGGTGGTGGCCCTGCCCGAGGATATGCTGACCGATATGACAGAGGTGCCGCCGCTCTCCGGCCCGGGAACCTATCCAGAGCCGGAACCGGGGGCTCAGGCCATAACCAAAGCGCGCGCAATGCTGGCGGGGGCCAAGCGGCCTCTCCTTCTCTATGGCGGCTGCAACTGGACAGACGCAGGGCGCGCAGCCCTGCAAGAATTTGCAGCGGCGTCTGACATCCCGGTCGTCTCGGTCTTTCGCTATCAGGATCAGTTCGACAATCACGCGCCGGTCTTTTGCGGCGAGGCGGGCGTGGGCATGGTGCCCAATGTGCGCCGCCTCTTGGCTGAGGCGGATGTCATTCTGGCCGTCAACAACCGCTTTGGCGAGAACTCGACCGACGGATATACGGTGTTTGACCTGCCAGAGCCGCAGCAACGTCTGATCCATGTGCATGGCTCTGATCTGGAATTGGGCAAGGTCTATCAGCCGGAACTGGGCATTCAGGCCGGGCCGAATGCCTTTGCGCACGCCTTGAACGCAGGTGGGCCGGTGCAGGGGGATTGGGCCGCTTGGCGGGCCGAGGCGCGCGCCGGGTATGAGGCGGGGTTTGACCTGCCTGACCTGCCCTCGCCCGTCGATATGGGCAAGGTGACAGCCTATCTGCGCAAGGTTCTGCCCGACGATGCGATCATCACCAATGGCGCAGGCAATTTTGCGATCTGGTCAGGGCGGTTCCTGAAATACGGGGCTGCGATGCGCCTCTTGGCTCCGCAATCCGGGGCCATGGGCTATGGCATCCCAGCGGCGATTGCCGCCAAAGTCGTGCATCCAGAGCGGCGCGTGCTCTGCTTTGCGGGGGATGGTGATTTTCAGATGACCTGTCAGGAATTGGCCACCGCCGCACAGGCGGGGGCGCAGCCGGTCATCCTTATCCTTAACAATGGCATCTACGGCACCATCCGCGCGCATCAGGAACGCAACTATCCCGAACGCGTCTCGGGCACGGATATGGTCAATCCCGATTTTTCGGCCCTCGCGCGCGCCTATGGCTTTCACGCCGAGCGGGTGGAGCGCACCGAGGATTTCGCAGATGCGTTCACCCGCGCCTGCGCCTCGCCGACCGGTGCCGTGCTCGATCTTGTGATCTCGACCGAGGCGCTGACCCCGCGCATGACGCTCAGCCAGATGCGTGCAGCAGGCTTGGCCAAACGCGACGGCGCGTGACCCCTGTTCAGCACGGGCATTTGCGCCTATGGGGACGACATGAGCAGAATGACCATCCTTGCAGGCCTGATTTTGGCCCTCTGGACCACGGCGGCGCGGGCCGATTGCGTGGTGCTCTTGCATGGGTTGGCGCGCTCGGATGCATCTTTTGTCATCCTGCAAGAGGTGCTTGAGGCCCGCGGATATGACGTCTTCAGCCCCGATTACCCCTCGACCGAAGAGGAAATCGAGCGGCTCGCACGCGAAACGCTGCCCTTTGCGGTCCGGGTTTGCGGCGCGACGCGGGTGCATTTCGTCACACATTCCATGGGCGGCATCCTCTTGCGGCTCTGGCTCAAGGACAACCGCCCTGACCAGATGGGCCGGGTCGTGATGCTGGCCCCGCCCAACCATGGCAGCGAATTGGTGGATGAACTGGGCGGGCTCGAACTCTTCCGCTGGCTCAACGGGCCTGCGGGTCTTCAGCTGGAAACCGGGCCGGGCGGCGTGCCGGAAAACCTTCCGCCTGTGGATTTCGAGTTGGGGGTGATCGCCGGCACCCGCTCGCTCAACCCTTATTTTTCCAGCCTGATCGACGGGCCGGACGATGGCAAAGTCTCGGTCGCCTCAACCCGTGTCGAAGGCATGGCGGATCATATCACTCTGCCGGTCACGCATACCTTTCTGATGAATAACCCCCTCGTGATCGCGCAGGTCGAGGAATTTCTGGCGCAGGGCCAATTCAACCATGGCCTGACGCTTGGCGATGTGCTCCTCGGGTGGAGATGACAATGACAACGCTTGAGATCACATTGCGCGGGGCACAGGTGCTGACAGCCGAGGGGCTGACTGCCTGCGACCTCTCGCTGAGCAACGGGCGGATTGCCGACGCGCCATCGGGCCGCGCGGTTGATCTGGACGGCTATATGATCCTGCCCGGCATCGTCGATATTCATGGTGATGGGTTCGAGCGGCATCTGGCCCCCCGGCGCGGCGCGATGAAGGATCTCGCCCAAGGCATGATCGCAACCGAGGCGGAACTGGCCGCCAATGGCATCACCACCGCTGTTCTGGCGCAGTTCTATAGCTGGGAAGGCGGCATGCGCGGGCCGGAATTCGCCGATCAGGTCTTTGCGGCCCTGACTGCGGTGCGCGAGCATGTCGAAACCGATCTGCACGCACAATTGCGCTTTGAAATGTCGCTGCTCGATGACTACCCCGCTGTCGAAGACATGGTCGCACGCCACGGCATCGGCTATGTCGTGTTCAACGACCACCTGCCGCACAAGGCACTTGCGGCGGGCAAAAAACCGCAAGGTCTGACCGGGCAAGCGCTGCGCATCGGGCGCAATCCCGAAAAGCATCTCGAATACATCCAAGACCTGCACGCGCGACTACCCGAGGTCGGCCCCGCACTGGACCGCCTTTCCACAGGTTTGGCCGCGCGCGGCGTGCGGCTGGGCAGTCATGACGATGCCACCGCCGAAGGCCGTAGGCAGGCGCGCGCGCGCGGTATGACCATCGCCGAATTCCCCGAAACGCTCGAAGCCGCAGAAGAGGCGCGCGCGGGCGGTGATGCCGTCATCATGGGCGCGCCCAATTTGGTGCGCGGGGGATCACACAAGGGCAATGTCAGCGCGGTTGATCTGGTGGCCATGGGTCTCGTGGATGCGCTGGCTTCTGATTACCATTACCCCTCGATCAGGCGCGCGGCCTTTCTTTTGGCGGATGGCGGGGTCTGTGATCTGGCGACCGCTTGGGGGCTGATATCCTCTGGTCCGGCGCGGCTTTTGGGGCTGTCGGATCGCGGCACGCTCCGCCCCGGCCAACGCGCCGATCTTGTTATCCTCGCGGCCGATACACGCCGCGTGGTGGCAACCATGGCTGAGGGGCGGATCAGCTATATGGCAGGCGCGGTGGCCCGCCGCTTTATCGGCTAAGGCACCACGCGTCTTATCCCACTGCCGCCTTCAGAAAAACCTCAAGCTCTGCGGGATCAATCGGTTTTGGCAATACCTCCAGCCCCGCCGCGCGGCAATGCGCGTGCATTTCCGCCACAAGATGCCCGGTGATGATCCGCGCCGGAATAACCCCGTGGCGCGCGATGATCCGCGCGATCACCTCGGGCCCGCGCACGCCCTCGTCCAATTCATAATCCACCAACATCGCATCAGGGCTCAGCCCTAAATCCGCCAGTTGCGTCAATGCTTCCAAGAGATTACCCGCCTCCACCACATCTGCCCCCCAACCGCGCAAAAGCAGGGTCAGGGCGTGGCGCAAATCGGGATCATTCTCGATCAAAAGCACGATCCGCCCCTCGAGCGAGGCTCTTGCCCGGGCGCCGCCCACGCCCCGGATTTCCGGCCCGCTCCGCGCCACAGAGACAAGCGGCACCGTCACGCTGAAACAGGCCCCACACCCCAGATCAGAGCGCAATTCCAACGGATGCCCCAAAAGTGCGCAGGCCCGGTCCACGATAGCCAGCCCAAGGCCCATCCCCTCGGCAGCGCTGACATGTGCATCCAGCCGATGAAATTCCTGAAAAATGCGGTCCTGATCGGCGGGGGCGATACCCGGCCCCGTGTCGCGTACTTCCAGACGCAGATTGCGCCCCTGCCGCCGCGCCCCCACCAGCACCTTGCCCGAAGGTGTGTAGCGAATGGCATTGGCGATCAGATTCTGCAACACCCGCCGCAGATAACTTGCATCGCTCTCGACCATGGCACCGCAGGGAACATAGCGCAGGTCCAAACCCTTGATCGCGGCAATCGGTGCGAATTCGTCGATCAATTGATCCGTGATCCGACGGAGCGGCACGTGGGTCACATCGACTTCGACATGCCCGGATTCCAGCCGTGATATATCCAGCAGCGCGTCAATGATGTCTTCAACACTTGTCAGCGCCCGCTGCGCCTTGTCCATCAACACCCGGTGATCGGCACTGGCCAATTCCTCTTGCAGCGACGCAAGATAGAGCCGCGCCGCCGAAAGCGGCTGGCGCAAATCATGGCTCGCCGCCGCGACGAACCGCGATTTAGAGGCATTGGCGCGCTCGGCCTTGGCCAAGGCATCCTCCAACTCCAGCGTGCGGTCGCGCACCCGCTGCTCTAGCCGTTCATTCGCATGCGCCAGGGCGCGCGCGGCCGCCCGCTCGGCGGTTACATCCGAAAAACTGATGACAAAGCCCCGGTCGGGCATCTGCCGGGCAAAAACATCCAGCGTCTTATGCGTGCCCGAGCGCATGTAGAATCTCAACGGCGCGCGCCGGTCCTGTGCGCCGACCCAGACCGCGATATCATGTGCGCTCAGCCCACCTTCAATCTCGAAATCGCTGCCGATGCGCCGCAGGATCACATCGAATTCAATCCCCACCCGAAACCGCGAAATGGGAATCGACAACATGCTGCCCGCATTCTGATTCCAGCCGCGCAATTGCCCGCTGCGATCAAAGATGCACACGCCTTGATCAATGTGTTCCAACGTAGCCCGGATCAACTGCGCCTGATCATCCAGCAGTTTGCCACGCTCGCGCCGCTCGAGCCGGATGATATCGGTGATATCGGTTTGCAGGATCACCGTTTGCCCGTCGCGGGTGCGATGCTCACTCACCTGAACCCAGCAATCGCCGGTCAGGTTGAGGTTGAACATCACATGTTTTTCCTGATGCAACTGCATCCGCCGCGCCGCCCAATCGCCACGGCTCTGCATATCAGGCAGTTCCAGAAACCGGCTTTGGCTGGCGTGGCGCACGTAATCGGCAAACTCCAGTCCGGGGCGCAATTCGGCCACAAGATCGGGCATATACATGCCAAAACGGCTGTTGTGCAGCACCAGCCGCCCGTCGCTGTCGAAAAGAGCAAAACCCTCCTGAATCGTCTCGATGGCATTGGCAAGGTCCGAGCGTGCCCGCTCGGCCTCGCGAATGGCCTGCGCCAATTGCGCGTTGGAGTCGTTGAGCAGATCGAGCGCGTGTTCCAGATCACGGGTGCGTTCGCTGATCTGATCCTCAAGAATGACCGCCCGCTCGAAATGTGCATAGGCCGCACCGCCGTCATCCGTCACCTGCTCGACCCGGCGCATCAGCACCTCAATGATCTTGAGCAACTTGCCATTCTGCCGGTCCAGCGGGTCAGAATTGTCGATCAACGCCGCCGACATGGGTCAGCGCCCGATGGGGGGATAAATCGCCACCCCGGTCATGGTTTGGTTGACATGCAGCCCGTTGATCTGCTCGCCATAGGTGGAAAACCCCACCACCCGATGCGCGGCCAGAATCCGTGAAATCTCAGGCCCGATCTGGCGCTGCTGCACTTCGGTTCGGCGCAGGATGCAATCGCAGGCCAGCACCGCCAGCGGCGGCGTCTCGGCGCCCAGCCCTGCCAGCTCATGCTCCAGATGCGCCGCCATATCCTGTGATTGTGCGAGGGTCAGAACCAGCCCTTCGTCAATCGCGGAAAAGAATTGCAAATCGCCATTGGCCTCAGCGCACTGAATGGCGCGCACATGATGCTGCCCGCCGATCCGCACCACCACCGGATTTTCCGCAAAGGTCGAGGGCGTCAGCTCGTCAATCCGGCAGCCAAGGATGCGGGCATATTCCTGCGCCGCCACCTCGGCGTTGATCTGATGCACGATGCGGCGCGCGGGATCGGCATCCGTCACCACCATACGCCGATCCGTGGGCTGAAAATGATCAAGGCGAAATACCCGCACCGGGCAATCGGTGCGCATGAGACAGACCACGGCCGCATTGCGCAACGTCACCCCGTCACAGGAAATCAGCGTTTGCGCAAACCGCTCACCATCCGCCGCCGACCCGCCAAACAGCGGCATCGGCCCCAGCCCAGCCGCAATCGCGGCAACAAGCTCATCCTCCTTGAGCGACAAGCCATCGACAGCAAGAAAGGCAAACTCATTGGGCAGGCTTTGCCCCGCCTGCGTGGCCAGCCACGCCCGAGCGCGCACCGTCTGGGAAACGCAGGCCGTGCTATCCAGTTCCGACAGGGGCGTCACAACCTGCAACACAGCGTGAAAATGATCCGCAGCAAAGCCAACGGCCACAATGCTACCCTCGGCATAGCCGCTCATCCCGATCTCACCCGCAGTGGTGCAGCCAACACAGCGACTATCGACAAAGACGCGCGCGGCCTCGACCATCAGCGCCTCAAAATCCGCCTTTGGGGTGACAAAGAACAGAACCAGTGCCAGCCGCACATCGCCCATGGCCCGACGCAGCGCGCCAATGGGGTCACAGGCATCATGGGGCACTTCAGCGCGCGCAACTATAGCTTGATCGCACAGCATCAGCTCTGACAGGCTGCTGTCCATGGCTCCTCCCATGGGGTCCTCCACCCCAGTCAGAGCGTAATCCGCTTACTCTGCCTCGCGCAAGACGTTAGAGAAGCTGGCCATCTGCGCGATCAACACCGCTTGGGTGCGGGTCTGCACCCCCAGCTTGCGCATGATGGCGGTGACATGCGTCTTGACCGTGGTTTCGGCAATCGACAACTCATAGGCGATCTGCTTGTTCAGCCGCCCTTCGCAGATCAATTGCAGGATACGCGCCTGCTGCCGTGTCAGATGCGCCAGACGCTCTACCGCCTCGTCGCGGTCATTGACTGGCTGCTCTTGTGTTTTGGTCAAAACGACCCCTTCAGGCAGGAAAATCTCACCCGCCGCAATCGCCTCGAACGCGGCACGGAACACCGGTCTTTGACTGTGTTTGGGCACAAAGCCCGCCGCCCCTGCGTGGATCACGGAACACACCATGCGGCTCTCGGACATCGAAGAGACGACCACGATTGGCGTCTCGCCCGCCACCGCGCGCAGCCGCGCCAAACCGTCCAGCCCGCTGACATCCGGCAGGTTGAGATCGAGCACGATAATGTCTGGCGGCCCGTTCTCGGCCACCATGGCCAGTGCCTGATCCAAACTTTCGGCGGTATCAATCCGGCCAATCCCCGCCACCGATTTGAGCGTCATGGACAGCGCATCGCAAAACAGCGGATGATCATCGACGATAAGGGCCGTGGTAAAACGCCCCGGTCCCGCAGGGGCGGGACGGGTTCCGGGGATATGCGCCGTTTTCGGTGTCATTCGATCATCCTAGCAAAGGCCGCTTGATCGGCCTACTCACACCAAGGTCTGAGGCCCTCAGCCCCGCCGCTGCATCAGCCCACGCCCCGGATCATAGCCCCAGAGCGCCAGAGCAAGAAACACAAGACTTGCCAGCGCCGTCCACAAAAGCGCCATACCGTTGAACTGCCCATAGAGCGCAAAGCGGATCAACTCGACCGCGTGACTGAACGGATTGACCGCACAGATATCGCGCAAGAGCATCGAACTCTCTGCCATCCGCCACAGCGGATAGAGCGCGGTAGACATGAAAAACGTGGGAAAGATCACGAAATTCATCACGCCGGCAAAATTTTCCATCTGGCTGATAAAGGACGAGAGCGCGACGCCAAGCGCGCCGAGCATCACCCCCCCAAGGATCAGCGCAGGCAGAACGTAGAAATAGCCCATCACCGGCATCTTGATCCCCATCGCCGCCGCAATGCCCAGGAACGCATAGCATTGCAGCACCGAAACAGCAGTCCCTGCAAGGATCTTGGCGAACAAAAGCCACCAGCGCGGCAAAGGGCTGGTCAGCAACAGCCGCATGGACCCCATCTCGCGGTCATAGACCAGACTGAGCGAGGATTGCATGCCGTTGAACAAAAGGATCATGCCGCACAGCCCCGGCACGATGTAGGTCTCATAGGTGATATAGGTCTGATAGGGCGGAATGATCGACAGGCCCAGCGCCGCGCGAAACCCGGCGGCAAAGACCACCAGCCACACCAATGGCCGCACCAAGGCCGACACAAACCGCGAGCGTTGCCGCGCAAAGCGCAGCGCCTCGCGCGTGACAATCGCCGCCAGCGCGATCAAAAGCGGCCTCATGCGGGTGCCCCTGTCAGGCTCAGAAAGCGCTCGGTCAGCCCCTCTTGTCCGGCAATCTCGCGGGTGATGCCATCGGCCAGCACGCAGCCCCGGTGCAGGATCACCAGCCGATCCTCGGGCCAAACCTCGTCGGTCAGATGTGTGGCCCAAAGGGCGGTCAGCCCATCACCGGCACAGAGGTCGTGTACATGGGTGGTAATCGCCCGCCGTGCTTCGGCATCCAGTCCCACGGTCGGCTCATCGAGAAGCAAAACAGCGGGTTGATGCACCAGCGCGCGGGCAATTTCGGTGCGCCTGCGGTGCCCGCCATTGAGATCACGCGCCAACTCATCCGCGCGCTCACGCATTGCCATCCGCTCAAGCGCCGCCTCGATCCGCATCTCTGCGGCGCGCCCCGCCAGCCCATGCAGTGCCGCGAAATAACGCAGGTTGCGCCGGACGCTCAGATCCAGATCCAGCGTCTGTTGTTGAAACACCACCCCGATCCGCGCCAGCGCTTGCCGGGGGTTGCTGGCAATATCATGCCCCGCAACGCTGATCCGCCCCTCGCGCGTCGTGAAAAGCCGTGTGAGCAGCGCAAAGAGCGTCGATTTCCCGGCGCCATTCGGGCCAAGCAGGGCACAGAACGCGCCCTGCTCTACCTCAAAGCTCACGTTTTCCAAGGCCCGCTTGGCCCCGTAGGAAAATCCCAGCCCGTCAATCCTTAGCCCCGTCATGCCGCGTACCTGCCTTGTCCTCCCGCAAGCATAGACCGGGGCGCGACCTTATTGAATGATGAACTCAAGCCGCTGGCTGTCGCCGCTCGTGCCGGGGATAAGCATGTGATACCGACCCGGCTTGATCGCGATAAAGGAAAACTCCGCCGTGCCTGCATCGTCAAACTCGAAACTGTCGATCGCCATTGGCCTGATTTCGATCTCGTTGATGACGATCTCATCCATCCAGATCGCCCGAAAGAATTCCGGCCCGGTCAGCGCCAATTCCGCGCTGCCATCGGCGGTGATCTCCATCTCGTAATAGGCCCCCGATTGCAGGGTGATCGGCCCCTCGCCCAGAGGCTGCCCCGAGGCCAGCGTGACCTTGATCTCGTCCCCCCGGTTGCATTTCGCCAATAGCCCGGCAAAGCCCAGATCATCGCACAGTGGCGCGGCATTGGCGGGCATCGCCAGAAGGGCCAGCGCAGCGGCAGTCAGCATATGTTTCATCAGTGTTCCCTCTCTCCTCTTGGATCAATCAGATACGACCACGACGCCCCAGGGCTGTTGCCCCACCTGCACCGATTTCACGACCTCTTCTGCCGCGACATCAATAATCGAGATATCGTTGGAATTGCCGTTGGTGGTGTAGAGGTATTTCTCCTCGGCATCGAAGGCCAACTGCCAGACGCGCTGGCCCACCAGAAGGTATTTCTCGACCTCGAAGGTCTCGCCATTGACCAGCGCCACCCGATTTGACGGCCCCAGCGCCACAAAGATTTTCTTGCCATCCGAGGTGACGCGCACCCCCACCGGCTGCAAAAGTTCCGGGGCGATGCCCGGCACTTCAAAGGTGATCTTGTGCACAATCCCGCCCCCTTCCGGATTGATCACACTCACCGTGCCGCCAATCTCGGCGCTCACGAACAGGTATTTGCCATCCGCCGTGTATTGCGCGAAACGCGGGCGCTGATCGACCAGCGTGTTCTGCACGATCTCAAACGTCGTCGTGTCGATGAAATGCGCCATATTCGTGGTCTCGGAGGTATTGACCACGTATTTGCCATCGGGCGAAATCCCCATGCCCTCTGGCTCTACCCCCACCGGCACTTCGGCGAGGATGGTATGGGTGTTCACATCCGTCACCGTGACCAGATTGTCATCCTCATTGGCGATATAAAGCGGGTTGCCCGACGGGTGCAGCACGAACAATTCCGGGTCAGGCCCCGAGGGTAGCGTGTGTAATTCCTGATAGGTTTCGGTATCAAACACCCGCACCACATTGTCATCCGATGCACAGACATAAAGATGCTTGCCATCGGGGCTGGCCGTGATGCCGCGCGGGCGGTTGCCGGCAGCGAATTCGGTAATCACCTCCCATGTCTCGCTGTCCACAACGGTGATCGTGTTGCCACGTTCATTGCTGACAAATACCTTGCCCGCCAAGGCAGGGCTGGTCATCAGGGCGGCAAACGCGGTCGCAAGGGCCAAATGGTGCATGGACGTCTCTCCTATTGGGCAAAGGCAGTGCAGGCGCTCTCGGGCTGATCCAGCCCCAGCGCATCCAAAAGCGAGCGTTGATGCAGGAACCCGTCCTGCGGCGACACGCTCAGCGTGATCCGCCCATCGGCCAGCAATATCGGCTGGCGCAATTGGCCATTCCACGCCCGAAAGGTCAGCTTTTGCCCCTTGAACGCCGCCAGTTCAAAATTCTCGCTCAGCGCATAGGCCCGGATCGCGGCCGGATCGGCACTCTGGGTACGCGTCACCGCCTCTCCCAGCACCCGCAGCGCAAGCCAAGCTGTGTAATCCTCTGGGCGCATATAGCGGCCCGTCAATTCTTCGAATCGGTGCTGGAATTGCGTGCCTCCCCAAGCCTCCAACGCCGGATGCCACGCCAAAGGGCGCAGCCCCGCAGAGCCGACGATGGGCGAGGGCCGCCAAGTGTGAAACGGCAGATAGGTGGCGAAAACATCGGTTTCATCGGCAGCAATGATGACGTCGTGTTCTTTCAGGTCTTGGGTAAAGACGGGCAATTGCCGCTGCACCTGCACATGCCCGGTATCGGTGCGCCGCGCGCCGCCGGTATCGGTAAACTCCCGCTCATCCACAATCTTGGCCCCAAACTTGGCGGCAGAGGCGCGGTAGGCCTCGGCCAGCGCAATATCCTCGGGGTGCGAGCCATGAATGAGCGCCCAGCGCGGCCACTTTTTCCAGATCAGGAACTGCGCCACCGCATCGCTCTGCATTTGCCGCGACGGCGCGACATGCAGGATATTGCCCCGGCATTTGGCGCTGCGCAGCCCGGTATCTGGTGCCAGCGTGTTGAAAATCAGCGTATCCGGTGCTGCGGCCTCTGACATCGCCAGCAATTCCCCGGCCCGCGCCTGCACCGCAAAGAACCGCAGCCCCTCGCCTTGCAAGCGCTCGAACTCGGCCAAGGCAGTCTCGGGCGTGGCGGCCACCACATCGGTCACATAGGTCTGGCCCATAAACCGGCCTGTGGTCTGATTGTCTTCGGTCGCCAACTGCCCACCGGCAAACCCCAGATCCTCGGGCCGCAGATCAAGCCGCGACACCGGCAAAAGCGCAGGATAATCCACCCGCAGCACAACGGCACGCACCTCCTGTGCTTGGACGGGCGGTGAAAGAGCCATCAGGCCCGCAAAAACAAGCAAGGCAAGGCGGAACATGCGCGATCTCCGTCAAGGGATTGGCGGTGGCGGGATCGCCACATACGGGTATCCTAGCAAAAGCGGCAGGTTTGTAAGGTGTTTTCGCCGCATTCCGCCCAAACCCGCGGAAACATGCAAGTAAATCAAGTTATTTTATATATATTTCAGATGTTTATAGAAATTCATACTTTGGTCGCACAGGCCAAAGAATGGCAACAAAAAGGCCCGGTGCACTCAGCATCCGGGCCATCTTTCGTAAAATCCGCATATATCACGCCGGCGCAAAAAGCCCCGCATACTCTGCCCTAAGTATGTTTTTCTGCACCTTGCCCATGGTGTTGCGCGGCAACTCCTCCAGCACGATCAGCTTGCGAGGATGCTTGAAGCGCGCAAGGCTCTTGGCCGCCGCCCCGGCAATCGCGTCAATATCCACCACAGCCCCTTTTTGCGGCACCAAAAAGCCCACCACCGTTTCGCCGAAATCCGGATGCGGAACCCCCACCACGGCGCTTTCCAGCACGCCGGGCTGGTCATCCAGCAACAACTCGATCTCTTTAGGGTAAATGTTGTAGCCGCCTGAAATGATCAGATCCTTGTTGCGCCCGACGATCTGCACATATCCCTGATCGTCGATCATCCCCAGATCGCCCGTGATAAAGAAACCATCGGCGCGCAGTTCCTCGGCGGTCTTCTCGGGCATGTTCCAATAGCCCGCAAAGACATTCGGCCCGCGCACCTCGATGATGCCAATCTCGCCGTGCGGCACCTCTGCCCCCGTCTGTGGATCGGTGATTTTCAACTCAACGCCGGGCAGCGGAAAGCCCACCGTGCCCGCCCGCCGCGCCCCTTCATAAGGGTTCGAGGTGTTCATATTGGTCTCGGTCATACCATAGCGCTCAAGGATGCGATGCCCCGTGCGCTCTTCAAAGGCCACATGGGTTTCCGCCAAAAGAGGCGCAGAGCCAGAGGTAAAGAGCCGCATATGCGCGACCAGCGCGCTTGTGAAACGCGGATCATCCAGAAGGCGCGTGTAGAATGTGGGCACGCCCATCATCGAGGTCGCGCGCGGCAGTTGCGCAATCACCTGATCCTGATCGAACTTCGGCAAGAATATCATCGACCCTCCCGCCAAGAGGATAATGTTGGTCGCCACAAACAGGCCATGGGTGTGAAAAATCGGCAGCGCGTGCAAGAGCACGTCGTCAGAACTGAACCGCCAATAGTCCACCAGCACCTCGGCATTGGACAGCAGATTGCGCTGTGTCAGCATCGCACCCTTGGAACGACCGGTAGTGCCCGAGGTATAAAGAAATGCCGCCAGATCATCCGGCTCGCGCGGGGCGGTCTCGAAACTCTCGTTCAGGCCCTCTGCCGCCTCCGGCAATGTGCCCGTGCCATCGCCATTGAGCGTCATCAGCACCGCCCCGGCACGATCCGCAACCCCCTGCAACGCCCCGGCCTTGGCCCCGTCGCACAACAAGACCTTGGCCCCGCTATCACCCACGAAATAGCCCAGTTCATCGCCGGTATAGCCCGTGTTGAGCGGCAAGAACACGATGCCCGCCTGCACGCAGGCAGCATAGACCGCAAGCGCCTCCGGCGATTTCTCGACCTGCGCCGCCAACCGGTCGCCGGGCACCAATCCGGCACCGCGCAACGCATGGGCATAGCGCGCCGTCATCCGCAGGAATGCATCATAACTGACCACCGCGCCATTCGCCAAATGCAGGAAAGGCGCAGTTTGCCCGGCATGACGCCCGAACAGATTATCATAGAGGGGATTGGCCATGGCTCTTGTCCTTCACTCGGTCTTCTTTGCGGCGATAGCGGCCAGCGCCGTCACCTCGGCAGAGGCGGCAATCACACCCGCCCCGGCAAATCGTTCATGGTTCTGCGAAATCTGTGCCCGGTCGTAAAGGTAATTCACCATCACGCCGCCCGATTGCTTTTGCCCATTGGGCGACAGGTCCGCCCCCGCATGAACGGCATGCACCGAGGCCCCGTTGCCCAGATGAAACCGCGCGACCGGATCATAGGGGCCACCGTCGGGGCGCTTGGCCTTGAGCAGATAATGGGCCGTCACTGCGCGGCGCGTCTCGGCCTCTTCGGGCAGCATTGCGCGGGTCTCGCTTAGCCAGCGGGTCAACCCCGGTATCGGCGACAAGGTGACAAAGGTCTTAAGTCCCGGCAATTCCTGCGACAGGTCTGCCACCACCTGCTTGATCAGCGAATTGCCAAAGGAGATTCCCGCCAACCCCGACTGACAGTTGGAAATCGAATAAAACACCGCCGTATCCGCCTCATGCGCGCCAATTACGGCCCGCTCTTCGGACAGAACGTCGTGGATCGCCCCTGGAATCCCCCGGCTCAGCGCCACTTCGACGAAAATCAGCGGTTCGTCGGGCATGGCGGGGTGGAAAAACCCGAAACAGCGGCGATCTTTGGGGGCCAGCCGCCGACGCAGATCATCCCAACTGTCAATGGCATGCACCGCCTCATAGGCGATGATCTTTTCCAGCACATCGGCGGGCGAGGACCAATTGATCGGGCGCAGCACCAGAAAGCCGCGATTGAACCAAGAAGAGAACAGATGCTTGAGGTCCAGATCAACCACGGCCAGCGCCGGGTTATCTCGCGCCAACCGCAAGAGATCGGCCCGCATCGCCACAAGCTGCGCCGTGGCCCCCGGCACCTGATTGAGGCGGCGCGCCAGCTCTTGCCGAGGTGGCTCTGCTGCATCCATGAAACCGCGATAACTGTCCCGATCCGGCCCCGCCTCGAACGCATCCAGCGCATTGCGCACACTCTCGGGATCAACGCCCATGCCTTCGGTCAGGAACCGAAAGAACTCCAGCTTTTCAGCATCGGCCATCCCGGCGTAGCGATCAAGGATCAGCCGCGCCAGCGCCATGCCCGACACTTCGCCGGAACTGCCCAGCA
Source organism: Roseovarius mucosus (assembly GCF_002080415.1). Lineage (NCBI taxonomy): Bacteria > Pseudomonadati > Pseudomonadota > Alphaproteobacteria > Rhodobacterales > Roseobacteraceae > Roseovarius > Roseovarius mucosus. The sequence continues at coordinate 1,470,695 of NZ_CP020474.1, forward strand.
GATCCCGGCAGAGATCCTCAATGCTGCGGTTCTTGTGATCCGGTTCGGATGCGCCGCGATAGCGCCGCTCAAACACCGTCGCCAGCAGATCGGCCAGAACGCTCATCGCATCGTCCCCATGACCAGATCAGGCAACCACGTGGCCAACCCCGGAAAGAGGCACAAGAGAACAATCGCCAGCACCATACACCCAACATAGGGCAAAGAGCCGACGAGGATCGTCTTGAGCTTGATGTCAGGTGCGATGGAATTGATCACATAGAGGTTCAGGCCAACAGGCGGCGAAATCAGGCCGATTTCCATGTTGATTGTCAGAATAACCGCAAACCAGATCGGATCGAACCCCGCTGTCGTTATGATGGGCAACAGGATCGGTGCCGCCATCAAGATCACCGCAACCGGCGGAAGGAAGAAGCCCGCGACCAACAGGAACACATTGACCGCCCCCATCAGCACCCAACGGTTCACATCCAGCGTGCCGATCCATTCGGCGATGGATTGCGTGATGAAAAGCGACGACAGCATATAGGAAAACACGCCAGCCGCCCCGATGATGAAGAGGATCATCACGCTCTCTCGCGTGCTGTCACGCAGCACCACCCAAAGAGCCACAGGTGACCACAGTTTATAGATCACCATAGCGATCACGAGGCACAAGAGCGCGCCCACCGCCGCCGTCTCGGACGGCGTGGCAATGCCCCCATACATGGCATAGAGCACGCCGAGGATGATAAAGAGAAACGGCAGCACACGCGGCAAGATCTCAATCCGCTCGCGCCAGCTATAGCTGCGCCCGGTCAGCAGGTTCATATCCCCCGACCGCCAAGTCGAATAAAGCGACCATGCCATGAAAAGACCCACCAGCAGCAGGCCCGGAATGACGCCAGCCAGAAACAGCCGTCCAATCGAGGTTTCGGTGGCGATGCCATAGACGATCATCGTGACCGAGGGCGGGATCAGAATGCCCAGCGTGCCGCCCGCCGCAATAGAGCCCGCAGCGACCGCATCGGGATAGCCCCGCTTGCGCATCTCGGGGATCCCCATCTTGCCGATGGCGGCGCAGGTTGCGGGGCTTGATCCCGACATCGCCGAGAACAGTGCGCAAGCCCCAAGGTTCGAGATCACGAGACCGCCGGGCACCCGCGTCAGCCACCGCTCCAGCGCCTCATAGAGGTCAGCCCCGGCTCGGGTCGATGCAATCGAGGCCCCCATGATGATGAACATCGGGATCGACAGAAGGGCAAAGTTGTTGAGCTTGCCAAAGAAGATTTCCGGCAGCAATTCAAGCGAACGCATCCCGTCGAACACGATCAGGAAGCCGCCCGAGACAATCAGCAATCCCAGCGCCACCGACACGCCGGAGAACAGAACCACGATGGTTGCAATCGCAACGATCAGGCCAAGCAAAAGCGGATCCATCAGACGTCCTCCAGCCCAAAGGGCGCATCAATATTCAAGAGCAGCGCCACAAGATCGGCGACCAGTTGCAACAAAAAGAGGCCAAGCCCCACTGGAATGGCGAGATAGGGAATCCACAGGTCAATCCCCCAGACGGTATCTGATGTCCAACCACGCGCCCACGCGACGTGCCAGAATTCATAGCCATACCAAAGCATGACCGCGACGATCACGATGGAAAGGCTGAGCGTCACGACCGCCAGCCCCTTGCGCGCCCGGCGCGGCACCGCAAGTGGGATCAGGTCCACGTTCACATGCCCACGCAGGCGCTGCACATAAGACAGGCCTAAAAGCGTGGCGGCGATCATCAGATAGATCACGGCCTCGGTCTGCCAGACCGTCGTGCCGTTCAACACAAAGCGCACCCAGATCATCTGACAGGTGATGAACACCGACGCGACGATCATCGCCGCCGAGATCCACCCCGCCAGGGTCGAGAGCGCGGCAACCGCGCGCAGAAAAGGATTTTGTCCGGTGCGCGCAATCGCACCCGATGCATGGCCGGCCATGGTCTACCTCATGTCAGGGGGGAGTAGGAAGTTGGCTGCCGCGCAGATCAGGCGCGGCAGCCTGAGCGGATCACTCGACCGCGAACGCCATATCAAGCAGCGCCTGCCCATCGGCCACGCTGGCAACGAATTCCTTATAGGACGTTTCAGCCGCCAGAGCCCGCCACGCGGCGAAATCCTCTTCGGTCATCGACGCAATCTCGACACCGGCATCCTTGAACACCTGCACCGACGCGGCATCTTCTTTCTTGGCCTCTTCAAGATAGAAGGCTTCGGCCTTTTCCGCCGCCGCCATCAGCGCCGCCTGCTGTTCGGCACTCAGACCGTCAAAGGTGGATTTGTTCATCAAGAGCGGCTGATACATGAACCACAGCGCCACATCCCCCGCAGGCGTGTAGCATTTCACCTGCTCATAGATGCGGAATGACACAAAAGACGAGGACGAGGTGTTGACCGCATCCAGAACGCCGGTTTGCATCGCATTGTAGATCTCGGAAGAGGCCATCGACGCGATCGACGCGCCCGCACCCGCCAGCATCTGCTCGAATGCCTTGCCAGCCGCGCGGGTCTGCATGCCCGCAACATCCTCGGGCTTGGTGATGCACTTGCCCGTGCTCGCAAAGCCGCCAGCCAGATAGCCATGCACCAGAACCATCACGTCATCTTCGGCCATCTTGGCCTCTACGGCCTCCATGAAGGGGCTGTCGGACAGACGCGCGGCGTGATCGTGGTTCTTGACCAGACCCGGCATCAGCGTGAGGTTGTAAGCGGGCTGTTGTCCCCCCGCATAGCTGAGCGGCAGCACGGTCATATCAAGCTGACCCCGGCTCAGCGGCGTATACTGCTCGCGCGCCTTGAAGAGCGACTCAGAGCCAAAGATCTTGATGTCGAGATCGACACCGGCAGCCGCCACTTCATCGGCTACAATCTGTGCAACCTTGTGGCGCACGTCATTGTTCGACCACTGATGCGACAGGCGCAGTTCGGTGGCAAAAGCTGCGCTGCTCAGCAGCATCATCCCGGCAGCCGCCGCCGCCGTGAAAGTCATCTTGTTCATATCTTCCTCCCATTCTGCCCGAACGTGTGGCCCGGACCGTGTCGGAGAGTGTTTGGTGTTTTGAATTCAGAGTCAAGATTTTTGTATACAAGAGTTTCCCACTTGCGCACAAACCCTGCCCTCGCTAGGATTTTTTTATGGAGATACGCCGCGCAGACATGATCGCTGACACGTTGGAAGAACTGGTCTTTACCGGCGATTTCAGCGATGGGGATCGGCTGGATGAAATCCGCCTTGCACGTCAATTCAATGTCTCGCGCACCCCGATTCGTGAGGCATTGCAACGGCTTGTCGCCTCAGGCCTTGCCGTGCAAATCCCGCGTAGGGGGGTTTTCATCCGCCAGCCCGGCCTTGTCGAACTGATGGAAATGTTTGAAACCATGGCCGAGATCGAGGGCGTCTGTGGCCGCCTTGCCGCGCATCGCATCTCGGAATCAGCGCTCGCCGATCTTGATACCGCCAATGCCCGCTGCACCGAAGCGATCGCCGCCGACGACGCAGATAGCTACTACCGCGAGAATGAGCGGTTTCATCACATGATCTATCGCCACGCAGGCAACGGGTTTCTGGAACAAGAGGCGCTGCGCCTGCACCGCCGCCTGAAACCGTTTCGCCGGATGCAATTGCGCCTGCGTGGGCGCATGGCGCAATCGATGGCCGAACACGAGGCCGTGGTCACCGCACTGCGCGCCGGAGAGGCCGAGCGCGCCGCCACGGTGCTGCGCGGCCATGTCGCCATTCAGGGCGAGAAATTCCATCTTCTCATGGCCAGCCTGCGCCGCGCAGCGGAATGATTTCGCCCCCGCTGGACAGTGCCCGCGCGCGCCATTAGGTAGGCGGAATGGCCAAGGCAAAGGAAAATCCCAACTACAAGGTAATCGCCGAGAACCGGCGTGCGCGCTACGACTATGCCATCGAGGACGATCTCGAATGCGGCATAATCCTTGGCGGCTCCGAGGTGAAATCCCTGCGCGTCAACAGCGCCAATATCGCCGAGAGCTACGCCATGGTGGAAAACGGCGAGCTTTGGCTGGTCAACTCCTATATCGCCCCCTACGAGCAGGCCAAGACCTTTGGCCATGACGAAAAGCGGCGGCGCAAATTGCTTGTGTCCAAAAAGGAACTGTCCCGCCTCTGGAGCGAGACCCAACGCAAAGGCATGACCCTTGTGCCGCTCGTGCTCTATTTCAACCATCGCGGCATGGCCAAGCTCAAGATCGGCATCGCAAAGGGCAAAAAGAACCACGACAAGCGCGAAACCGAGGCCAAGCGCGACTGGGCCCGGCAAAAACAGCGCCTGCTCAAGGATCACGGCTAGGCCGAGGGAGCGCTGGATGGAATTGCTGATCGCGCTTCTGGCTGGGGCAACGGCGGCAATGATCGCCGCAGGCCTTGGGCTCTCGCCGCGTCTGGGCTGGCTTTTGCAGGCGGGCATGGGCGCGATTGGCGGGGCGGCTGGCGCATATCTCCTGAGCCATGCCCCGGCCACAGGCAGTGACACGGCCTATCTGATCCGGCTTGTTGCCGTCACCGCCACCGGTGGCATCGTCACCCTATGGGCACTTCGCGCTATCGCCCGCCTCTTGCGCCGATAACCACACCGGCGCTGCATAGTCTTGCCCTTTTTCCCTTCAGACTGTAGGCAGAAAGCGTTTGAACCGGGGGGCAAATCGCCATGGACGATCCGAAAACGCTTGTTTCCACCGATTGGCTGGCGGCCCATCTCAAGGACCCCGACCTGCGCATTCTTGACGGCACCATGTTCATGGCCGCCGAAGGGCGCAGTGGACGCGCGGAATATGAGGCGGCGCATATTCCCGGCGCGCGGTTCTTTGACATCGACGACATCAGCGATGCGCGCTCGGAACTCCCGCATATGGCCCCGCCGGTTGAAAAATTCATGTCCAAACTGCGCGCCATGGGCGTGGGTGACGGGCATCAGGTGGTGGTCTATGACGCCAAGGGGCTATTTTCTGCGGCCCGCGTCTGGTGGCTTTTCCGGCTGATGGGACAGGACAATATCGCCGTTCTGGATGGCGGTTTCCCGAAATGGCAGGCCGAGGGCCGCGCCATCGAGGACATGCCCCCCATCATCCGCGATCGCCACATGACCGTGCGCCGCCAGAACCAGATGGTCAAGGACGTGACCCAAGTCGCGGCAGCCGCCAAACTCGGGGATTACGAAATCCTTGATGCCCGCTCTGCCGCCCGCTTTCGTGGCGAAGCGCCAGAGCCCCGCGCCGGTCTGCGCGCAGGCCACATCCCCGGCTCCAAGAATGTTCCCTATACGGACCTCTTGAACGCCGACATGACCATGAAAGACGCAGATGCCCTGCGCGCCGTCTTTGCCGCCACCGGGATGGATATGACCAAGCCGGTCATCACCTCCTGCGGCTCTGGTGTAACCGCCGCGATTATCAATCTGGCGCTGGAACGGATCGGCAAGACCGACCATGCGCTTTATGACGGGTCCTGGACCGAATGGGGCGCCTTCCCCACCCTGCCCGTCGCCACTGGAGAAGTTTGATGTTTGACGCCTTGAAAGAAAAACCCGCTGACAAGATTCTGGCCCTTGGTCAGGCGTTCCGCGAAGACCCGCGCGAGACCAAGATCGACCTTGGCGTCGGTGTCTACAAAACCCCCGAGGGCGTGACCCCGGTCATGCGCGCGGTCAAGGCTGCGGAAAAACAGCTCTGGGAGGCAGAGACCACCAAGGCCTATACCGCCCTTGCCGGTGAGCCAGCCTTTGCCGATGCGATGATCGCGCTCGTTCTGGGCGATGCGGTTGCGCGCGATCAGGTGTCGGCGATTGCGACGCCGGGCGGCACCGGTGCCGTGCGGCAGGCGTTTGATCTGGTCAAGATGGCCAACCCCGGGGGGCGCGTCTTTGTCTCTGATCCGACATGGCCCAACCATCTGAGCATCCTTGCCCATATGGGAATCGAGGTGGTGATGTATCGCTACTTCGACCCCGAAACCGTCGGCGTCGATTTCACCGGCATGATGGCGGATCTGGACGGGTTGCGCGCAGGGGATGTGGTGCTTTTGCACGGCTGCTGCCACAATCCCACGGGTGCCAATCTCAACATGACCGAATGGCGGGCGGTGGTGGATCTGCTCAACGCGCGCGGCGCGCTGCCGATGATCGACATCGCCTATCAGGGCTTTGGCGACGGGCTTGAGGCGGACGCCGCCGCTGTGCGATTCGTGGCGGAAAACTGCCCCGAGATGCTGATCGCCGCCAGCTGCTCCAAGAATTTTGGCATCTACCGCGAGCGCACGGGCATTCTGATGGCCGTCGCACAGGACAAGAGCCTGCAAAAAGTCACCCAAGGCAACCTCGCCTATCTCAATCGTCAAAACTATTCCTTCCCGCCCGATCACGGCGCACGGCTGGTGACGATGGTGCTGACCGATCCCGCCCTGCGCGCCGATTGGCAGTCAGAGCTTGAAGACGTGCGCCTTGGTATGCTCAAGCTGCGCGAAACGCTGGCGGCAGAGTTGCAGCGCCTCTCTGGCTCGGACCGGTTTGGCTTTGTCGCGCAGCATCGCGGTATGTTCTCGCGCCTTGGTGCGACCCCCGAACAGGTCGAACGCCTGCGCGCAGAGCACGCGATCTACATGATTGGCGACAGCCGCATCAACATCGCCGGGCTTAACGCCCGCACCGTGCCCATTTTGGCCAAGGCGATGATCGAGGTGGGCGTCTAAAGCGCCCCTCCCATGGGCGTCATCCCCGGGCCAGACCCGGGGATCTCCCGTGTTGTGACCTCCGCCCAAAGTCGCATAGCGCACCGCCCGGACCCGGCATAACATGCCCGCATGACACGGGCGCTTTTCCTCTGGCTTTTGGCCGGATTTCTGTCGGCTTCCGCCGCGACGGCGCAGGGGCTCGTGCCGTTGCGCGATGGCGCCTCTGTGGCCTTTCTCGGGATCACCTTCATCGACACCTCGACCGAGGGCGCATACAACCCGGTGCGCGCCGATGAAACCGCGCGCCTCGCGCTGGTTCAGGACTATGTTCAGACCCGTTTTGCCGAAACCGGCTTTGCAATGCTAGATTTGGACCCGATCACCACCGATCTTGCCACCGTCACCAACCCCGCCGATTGCTACGGCTGCGAAACCCGCCTCGCGGCACGGCTGGATGCCGATTACGTGCTGGTGGGCGAGGTGCAGAAGGTTTCGAACCTGATCCTGTCGATGAACCTTGTGCTGCGCGCTGTGCCCAGCGGCGAGGTGGTGCGCGCCCGCGCGGTCGACATCCGCTCCAATACTGACGATTCCTGGCTGCGCGGCATGCGCTATATCTTCAAGACCCATATGTTTGTGGAGGGATGACATGACACGTTTGGCCTTGGCCCTTGCGGCTGCGATGCTCTCTGGCCCGGCTCTGGCGCAGTCCACTTGGCCTGACATTCAATCCGCCCTCTATGGCGATGCGCCCCTCGTGGTGCAGAGCGCGCATGTCTCGCTCGACGCGCCGTATCGCGCCACAGACGATGCGCGCACTGTGTTGGGTGGGCACATCGTCGCCCCGCCGGGACAGAAGATCACGACTGTGACGCTGGTGATCGACGAGAACCCCGCCCCCGTGGCCGCCGAATTCCATCTTGCCGCGCCACAGGCCGAATTCGCCTTCAGCCTCACCACCCGCCTCAATGGTCAAACCCCATTGCACCTTGTGGCGCTCACCGATGCGGGCGAGCGGCACATGGCCGAGGCATTCCTTAAAACCTCTGGTCAAGGTGCCTGTGCTGCACCGCCGGGCACCGATCCGGTCGCGGCTCTGGCCAACTTGGGAGAGATGGAATTGGCGTTCTTGCCTGACCTCACAGCCCCCAGCAAGAGCGTGAACACTCGCCTTGCCGCGCTCTCAGGCAAGGTCCACGCGCTTGATGTCGATATCAGCCACCCCAGCCATTCGGGTCTGGCGATGGATCAAATCTCCCTGCTTTTCACGCCCCTGCGCGTGGTGGATGAGCTGGAAATCAACCTCGACAACGCCCCCTATCTGACAATGACTGGTAGCATTTCCCTTTCGGAAAATCCGCGCCTGCGTGTTTCGATTCCGACAGGCACCACGACAGCAAATGTCACCCTGCGGGATACCGACGGCACGACGACCAGCGCCCGCACCAGCCTTGCGGCGTATTGAGGGGGAAAGGTGTAGGCAGAGCTAGGGGCTGAGCCGCGCGGGGCAACAGCCATCAACGTCGGCTTCGCCCTACGTCCCCGGCTCCCCCGGTCTCGCGTCGATCTTTTCTAGCGGATAGTCTTCAAACGCCCAGCCATCCGTGCCCTCTGGAAACCAGTAAACCTCGGTATATCCCATCTCCAGCGCCCGCTTGGCCACGTTCCAGGACATCCAGCAGTCCTCGAGGCAAAAAAACAGCACAGGATGGCCGCTATCCCCGGCCGTCACCTCTGCCAGACCGTCCTGCAAATACGCCTCTGTCTCGGGGGCAATCCGCTCATAGCCGGTGTTGGGCAACCACACCGACCCCGGGATCGATAGCCGAGGCTTGTCGCGCCAGATCGTGCCGGCAGGCAGGTTTACAGGCTTGGGCGCGCGCGGCAGCACATCCACAAACGCCACCTCGCCCCTCTGCCACAGCACATGCGCAGCCGTGGCATCGACCACCACCGCGCCCGTCAAGGTCTCGGGAACCGGCGCGCGATAGGGCTCTCCGCGATAATACTCCGGCTCTGCCACCCCCTGCGCCGCGAGCGGTCCGGCCAGCAGCAGCAGCACGGCCAGACCTGCCCGGATCATTGCGAGAGCACCTTGGCCTCTGTGCCCATGTCATTGAGCAGCGGCACGCCTGCGTCATTCAAAATCGCATCAATTTCCGCCTGATTGCGCCGGATCAGCGAATTCAATTCCCGCTTCCACTGATCCTCGCCCAGCCGTACACCCATTGTGATCCTGTAGAACATCTTGGGCGCACCCACCTCGTGCAACAGCGGCACGACCTGCAAATCGGGATGCTCGCGCTTGACCAACGGCCCGCCGATGGGGCCCCAGAGCACGGCTGCGGCAATCTCTCCGGCCTCTAGATCGCGCAACATATCACTCGCAGGCGACTGCACCCGCCGATCCACAAACAGCGGATAGGCCCGCGCCTTGGCCATCAGCCCGTTGCGCGCCATATGCGTGCCCGGCGGGCTGCCCGCAACGATGCCCAGCACCTTACCCTTGAGGCGTGGATCGGCCAGCGTCACCACATCCGACAACTCCCCCGTTTTTGGCAGGATGAGCGTATAGACCGAAGTCATGTAGTGATTGGTGTTCTGCACCAACTCATGCCCCTGCGCGAACCCGATGATCACATCACAGCGCTTTTCGCCCAAGGTCCGGCGCACGAAACCCGTCGCCATCGGAAACCAGCTATATTCAACCGGCCGCTCCAATTCCGCAGCAAGCAGATCTGCAATGCGGTTCTCAAACCCGGTCCCGGCTTCGGTCGACATCGGATCATTGGCCGGATCGGCACAGACCCGAAATGCCGATTGCGAAACCAGCTCTGCCATCTGCGCCCCAGCCACTCCGGGCAAAAGCGCGACAGCCAAACCAAGCGCCTTAGCCCATGCACGCATCTTCTGCCGCCTGTATACCCTCTGATTTCGCCTCTTTCTTGGCCGGACGACCACGCTCGACCACCCCCAGACCGCGGGCCTTGAGGTAGACGTAAATGTCATCCAGATAGCACATCACATTGGGGTTGGTGCCAAAGGACGGCATCACCGAATTCTCCGAGGCGTTCACCTTTTGGCGTCCCTCAGCCACGACGCCGTAAAAGTCGTAGTAATCCATCGCCACCGCCGACTCCTTTAGCGCGGGGGCATAGGTCGAGCCCTCACCATCCGGCCCGTGGCAGACATGGCATTCCGCATGATAGCGGCGAAACCCTGAAAACGTCTGCCAGTCCACCGTGCCATCCTCGGCCACGTTAAAGGTGGGAATATCATCAGCGGTGAAATACAGCCCATCCTGTTCGTAAGAGGCGGCAAATTTGGGATCATCGGGCGACGGGGCCTCTTCGCCAAGGACCGGCAGCGCGACAAGCGCCAGACATGCGGTCAGACCAGCGGACAAGAGGCGGCGGGGCGTCAACATTCGTAACTCCTTCTGGGTTCTCAGGTGCGGCGGCGCGACACATTCAGATGCCGCGCCGCCTGTAATTGGGTCAGATCCGCGATCAATCCGGCAGTTTGAACACGGTCAACTGACCACCAAGCGCCGTATAGTCGCTAAGCGCCGCATAGCCGCCCACAGCACCCAGACCGGCATTCGGATCGGTCAGACCCGCCGCAAGGCCAATTCCGGCCCAGCCGCCGATACCCGACAGGATGCCGACATATTGCTTGCCGCCATGCTCATAGGTCATCACGTTGCCGATAATCCCCGACGGCGTCTTGAAGCTGTAAAGCTCATCGCCGCTCGAGGCATCAATCGCCTTGAGATAGCCCTCGAGCGTGCCGTAGAACACCACATCGCCAGCGGTCGCCAGAGCGCCCGACCAGACCGAGAATTGCTCGGGGATCGACCACTTGATCTTGCCCTCGATATTGTCCCAAGCGATGAAATTGCCCATGCCGCCATGGCTGCCCGGTGCGGGATACATCGCCAACGTCGCGCCCACATAGGGCTGACCGGCGGTATAGCTCACACGGAACGGTTCGTAATCCATGCAGACGTGGTTGGTGGGGATATAGAAAAGACCGGTCTTGGGGCTATAGGCAGACGGCTGCTGGTCCTTGGTGCCCAAGGCCGCCGGACAGATGCCGGTCGAGTTCACATCCTCGCCATTCTGCTCGGTGGAGTATTCCGCCACCACAGCCGGACGGCCATAGGTTGGCGAGGCCGGGTCCATATCCACACCCGTGGTCCAATTGACGACCGGGTCAAACTTTTCGGCCACCAGCAATTCGCCGGTTTCGCGATCCAGCGTATAGGCCAGACCGTTGCGATCCGGATGGGTCAAGAGCTTGCGCATTTGCCCGTCAACCTCTTGATCTGTCAGGATCATCTCGTTGACACCGTCATAGTCCCACTCGTCATGCGGGGTCATCTGGTAGAGCCACTTGGCCTTTCCGTCATCGGGATCACGTGCCATGATGGTCATCGACCAGCGGTTGTCGCCGGGCCGCTGCGCCGGGTTCCAGGTCGAGGGGTTGCCGGTGCCGTAATAGAACAGGTCCAACTCCGCATCATAGGAATACCAGCCCCAGGTCGAGCCGCCGCCGATCTTCCACTGATCGCCTTCCCAGGTGTTCGTGCCCGAATCCGGTCCCACCGGCTTGCCCAGATGGGTGGTGTTTTCCGGATCAATCAGCGTGTCGCTGTCTGGCCCCATGGAATAGGCGCGCCAGACCAGTTCGCCGGTGTTCATGTCATAGGCAGTGGTATGACCGCGCACGCCGAATTCCCCACCGGAAATGCCCACGATCACCTTGTCCTTGACCGGCAGCACGGTCGCGGTGTTGGTCTCGCCAATGGACGGATCGCCATTCACTGCTGTCCACTTGACCTCGCCGCTCTTGGCGTCCAGCGCCACAACCGTGGTATCAGCCTGGTGCAGGAAAATCTTGCCATCCGCATAGGCCACGCCCCGGTTGACCGTGTCACAGCACATCACCGGGATCACGTTGGGATCTTGCTTGGGCTCGTATTTCCAGATGATCTTGCCGTTGTTGCTCAGATCCAGCGCATAAACGATGTTGGGAAAGGGCGTGTGGACATACATGATGTCCCCGATCACCAGCGGCGAGCCCTCATGCCCGCGCAGCACGCCGGTGGAAAATGTCCAGGCGACCTGCAATTTGCCAACGTTGTCCTTGTTGATCTGTTCCAACTCGGAATAGCGGGTGTTGGCGTAGTCGCCGGTCTGGATCGCCCATTGCGTTGGATCGTCAATCAGCGCTTGAAGATCGCTGTTGGCCGTGGCCATGCCGGATGCGCCGACAAAGAACGCCGCCGACATCAAGAGTGATTTCTTCATTTTGTCCTCCCTGGATAAAACTTCAGTCGTTTCTGTCATCCCGGCCCGCACCGCCCTCCTCTGCGATGGAACCGGGTCACATTCTTTTGGTCGCGGTCCCTCTTTGGGATCGCACTTAGTAAATCACCACGCTGCGGATGCTTTCGCCGGCGTGCATGAGCTCAAACCCTTTGTTGATATCCTCGAGCGACATGGTGTGGGTGATCATCGGGTCGATCTCGATCTTGCCCTGCATGTACCAATCGACAATCTTGGGCACATCCGTGCGCCCGCGCGCGCCGCCAAAGGCCGTGCCGCGCCAGCTGCGCCCCGTGACCAGTTGGAACGGCCGCGTGCTGATTTCCGCACCCGCAGGCGCCACGCCGATGATGATGCTCTCGCCCCAGCCCTTATGCGCCGCCTCGAGCGCCGTGCGCATCACGCCCACATTGCCGGTGGCATCGAATGTGTAATCGGCACCCCCGCCGGTCAGCGCCACAAGATGCGCCACCAGATCGCCCGTGACCTCTTTGGGGTTGACGAAATCGGTCATGCCAAAGCGCGTCGCCATCTCGATCCGGCCCGGATTGATATCGACGCCGACGATCTGATCCGCCCCCGCCAGCCGCAGCCCCTGCAGCACGTTGAGGCCGATGCCGCCCAGACCGAACACAATCGCCCGGCTGCCGATCTCGACCTTGGCGGTGTTGATCACCGCCCCCACACCCGTGGTGACACCGCAGCCGATGTAGCAAATCTTGTCAAAGGGCGCATCCTTGCGCACCTTCGCGAGCGCAATCTCGGGCAGGACCGTGTGATTGGCAAAGGTCGAGCAACCCATGTAATGCAGGATCGGCGTGCCATCCAGCATCGAGAACCGGCTGGTGCCGTCGGGCATCACGCCCTGGCCTTGGGTCGAGCGGATTTTCTGGCACAGGTTGGTTTTCGGGTTGAGGCAGTATTCGCATTCGCGGCATTCGGGCGTGTAAAGCGGAATGACGTGATCGCCCGGTTGCAGGCTGGTGACGCCGGGGCCCACCTCGAGCACGACGCCCGCGCCCTCATGCCCCAGAATGGCCGGAAACGCCCCCTCTGGATCGGCCCCCGACAGGGTGAAATCATCAGTGTGGCACAGGCCCGTCGCCTTGATCTCCACCAGAACCTCGCCCGCCTTTGGACCCTCAAGGTTCACCTCCATGATCTCCATCGGGCGGCCTGCCTCAACCGCAACCGCAGCACGTGTGCGCATTCAGTCTGTCCTCCCTTGCATCCCGGAGGATACAACCTTTAGGCGATTTGACGTCAAAAATACTTTTCAAACCAGCCTGTTTCATCCTGTGACAATATGTGCCAAGATTACGCCATAACTCAGTAAGACCTTAGTCGTAGAGGACGGGATGAGACCAGTTATTGCCGCCTTAGCCATTGTTATTAATGGATTATCTCCAGTTTTCGCCGCAGGATTGAATGACCCCGAGTGGCCCTGCATTCAGCGGCGCGTGGATACACTTTCTGCGGCGGTGATGTGGCCCCATCCGCCTGAGAATCAGGCCGCCGCGCCGGTTCTCTCGCCCGAAGCCGCGCGGCTGGCAGAACAGCTCGCGCTGCGCCGACTCACCCTCGAAGAGGCCGAATCAGCGGTCGACGCCACGCCGAATCTGACCAAGGACGACTACACCGCAATCTTCTCTGACGTGTTTGACCGCCTCAATCAGCGCCGGGGCGAGATCATGGGCGGTATCACCCGCTACGCCCGCAATCAGGCGCGCATGGCCGAGGAAATCGAAGCGCTGCGCGGTGAAATCGCCACGCTCACCAAGGCCGAGAGCCCCGACTTCGACCGCATCGACCAATTGGAAGAGGATCTTGATTGGCGCGCGCGTGTGTTTGATGATCGCCGCCGCTCGCTGACCTATGCCTGTGAAACGCCGGTCCTGTTGGAAAAGCGGCTTTATGCACTGGCGCAGATTCTGGCGGCGCACGTCCCCGACTAAGGCGCGTCACTCCCATTCCAGCTCGGTAAAGGCCGCCGTCACATTGCGCGGGTGGAAAAGATCAAAGAGCGCCCAGTGCGCCGCCTCGCTTTGTCCAACCGTCTCAATCGCCTCGCCAAGGCGCAGACCTTGCGACACCGCCGCGCGCGTCTCATCGCGCAAGACCAACAGATAACGCCGCAAATCCACGAGCCCCTCCGGCCACTCCAGCACCGGCCCGCCATGCCCCGGCACGATGCGCGCAGGCGCGGGCGCGCCCATCGCCTCAAGCACCCGCAACCATCCCATAACTGATCCATCAAGCGCGGGGCTGTGCGCGTCGAACACCAAATCGCCGGTAAAGAGCGTCGCTGTTTGCCGATCGAACACGGTCACATCGCTCTCGCTATGTGCGGTCTCCCAAGCCACCAGATCCAGCATACGGCCCCCAAGATCAATTTCGGCCCGGTCTGCGATTCCCTCGCCCACCGTTGGAACCCGGCTGCCGATGAACCCTGCCCCCATCAGCCGGGCAAAGCTGGTCTCATAGGTTTCGGCCCGCGCCGCCAGCGCTTGCCCCAGCTTGCGATGCCCGACAACCTGCGCCCCCGCCTCGATCAGCACCTCAGCCCCCATCACATGATCGGGGTGCATATGGGTCAGGATCAGATGCGAAATCGGCTTCTCGGTGATCTGCCGGACTGCCAGATAAACCGCCTCGCCCACGGCACGGCTACCGCCCGCATCAATCACCGCAACGCTGTCTTCCCCGATGATGAATCCGATATTGGCCACATCGCCCAGATTGTCCGGCGTCACATCCGCCACCTGCCCGAGATGCACAAAGACGCCCGGCGCTATCTGCGCGAACGCCATCCCGCTATTGGGCCTCTCCACACAGTCAAACGGCCCCGCGATCAGCGCATCACCCCAATCCGGCGCGATCTCTTCGGCCCGCGCCAGCGCCTGCGCGCAATCCGCAGCCCCCACCGGCAAAAGCCGGGTCTCGCAAGTCTCGGGATTGGCCAACAGACAGAGGCTCAGAACGATCTCGAACATCTCGGACTCCGCGCAAAACTGCTACCAAAGGTTGATACAACCCGCATCCGATCCGTGATACTGTCCAATAGTGCGAGTATGCCCGATCCGGAGGCCCAGATGACCCGATTTCCCATGACCGCCCTTTGCCTGAGCCTGACGCTCGGCACCGCAGCCCTTGCCGAAGAGCCGCGCAACCCGCTGCAAGATGGCGAGACTTGGGACTATCTGCGCGCCGACATTCTCGACGCAAACAAGGCACTCAGCCCCGGTGCGGTCTTTGCCGTCGATGCGCCCTACCGCGCCCATGACGCGGCCACCGTGCCCGTGGTCGTCACACAAACCGATCAGAGCGTGGGGCCGATCACCACGCTCAAGATCGTGGTCGATGAAAACCCGGCCCCGCTTGCTGCTGAAATCAAATTTGGCCCTGCCATGGCCCCGCTCAGATTTGAGGCACGGGTGCGCGTCAACGCCTATTCCAATCTGCGCGTCATTGCCGAAACCGCCAGCGCCAGCTATCTCGACGGGCGGTTCGTCAAGGCCGCCGGTGGCTGTGCCGCCCCCGCCACCCGCGATCCCGAGGTGGCGCTTGCCCATATGGGCGAAATGCGCCTGCGCCATTTCGATAGCGCGCCGGTGCAGATCGGCAGCCGTCGCGATGCGCAATTGATGATCCGCCACCCCAATTACTCGGGCCTGCAACGCGACCAGATCACCCAGCTTTTCGTGCCGGCGCATTTCATTCAGGATCTGACCGTCTGGCAGGGTGACGAGATGCTCTTTTCCCTGACAGGTGGCATTTCCATCTCCGAGGACCCGGTGTTCCGCTTTAGCTATACAGACAACGGCACGCCCGATCTGCGCATCCGCGCCGAAGATACAGAGGGCAATGTGTTTGAAGAGGTGCTGCCCAAGGCCAGCGCCTCCTGATGCCGCTTACTTGAAGCAAATGATCTCGGCTTCCGCCTGCGCACGGCGTAGGTCGGCAACAATCCCCTCGCTCACCGGCCCTGCCTTGAACATCGACATGCGCTCGCCGTTGCCCTGACGCAGCGCCAGCACCGTCTCTGCCGAGACATAATCCTTGTAGGGCAAGATCGCGGCAATCTCGTCGATGGAACAAGAGCAGCGCCGCAGCATTTCGCGCGTGTTTCCATTTGCCGCCATGCAGCCAAAGACGTAATCCGCGCGCGCCTCGGTTGGATAATCGTTAAGCTGGTCCGCCACGCTCTGCGCCAGCCCCATCGTGGGAAACAGACAAAGCAAGATCGCCAGACACCTCATTCTTCGGTCTCCGACAGCGCCAGCGTTGAGCTAAAATAGCGTCCGCCACTGTCGCGCTCAGGCGTCTCGGCGCGCATCGAGTGATACCAGCCGGGCACCGTCTCTGACACCTCGAACACCACCTGCAATTCGGCAAAAGGGCCCAATCGCGCGGCATTGGCATCGCCGACAAACGGCGCCAGCAGCACCTCTTGCCCGGCGTGGTCCTTTCCCTGCCAAGTCACTTGCACCGGCGAAATCCCCACCGGCGCCAAAAGCGATTCCTTGATCCGGTTGCGGATATAGAAAGTGCTGCCGCCCGTGGCCTGCGCCAGATCGCGCACCAGCCGTTCTAGAAAGAACATCGCCATCGGATTGCCCACCGTGGCATCGAACCCGGCAACAGGCTGCTGTCCGGTGTCCAAAACCCGCATCAACCGCGCTGTGCCGCCCTCTTCGATCCGCAGATCGTAGCCCTGCGCGCCTTGCGCCTCGGGCGGTGCGGCTGCGTTCTCGGTCTCGCTTTGGTAATGCAGCGCATCCCCTGGCGCGAAGTCTTCAAGGGTGCCGGTGCGAAAAATCAGATCATAGCCCTCATGGGCCGTCCCCGCCAAAACCGGACCAACCGCCAACATCAGGCCTAGAAAAATCCCGGATACTTTGCGTCTCACGCCCGCGTCCTCGCCCCGCCTAGGGGCTGACACGACCAGCGCGCAATGCGCCAGCGCGGATGCGTCGCCGCCCATTTGCTCAATTCTGGTATCGCCTCGGCCATACATCCCCGCGCTGTCCGGTCGGTATATTGAAACGCCCGCTCTTCACAAATCTCTGGCTGACGCGCCAGACAGGCCACAAACAACCGCTCGATCATGATCCTACTCCTGCACTTTGTCGGCCTCGCCGCCACATGCCCAGATATGGGCTAAGTGTCACTCAGGTCCAGCCTGCGACACAAGCCCCTCATCCCCTGATTGCACTAAAGTCGTAGGTCTCTAAGACTACGGCAAAGTTGACATGTCTGGGATCGGAATATCTATTAAACCTATCGACCACATCTAAGAGGAGGATAGACGATGGCATGGAGCAAGCCGGTTCTGCGTGAACTGAACTGTGGAATGGAAATCAACATGTACGGCCCCGCCCAAGAAGGCGACGGCGTCCTGTTCTGAAAAATCCCGACTGGTCGCAGCGAGGTAACAGGTGTTTAAGGCTCTGATACTAGGCGCTGCGGCCGGCGGTGGCTTGCCACAGTGGAATTGTGGCTGCGAGAATTGCAATCTTGCCCGAGACGGTAAGATTCCTGCCTCAACCCAGTCATCCCTTGCCGTGACAACAGATGGGGTAAGTTGGGTTATTTTAAACGCTTCCCCAGACATTCGCGCGCAACTCGCGGCTAATCCGGCACTTCATCCGCGCAGCCTGCGCGATACGCCGATCGCGGGCGTGCTGCTTACGAACGGCGATATAGATCACGTGGCGGGGCTGCTCAGCCTGCGAGAGCAACAGCCCTTCGCCCTCTATGCCACCGGTGAAATTCATGGCGTTCTGGCCGACAACCCATTGATGCAGGCGGTTGATCCCGCTCGGGTGCCGCGCGTGGCCATTGCCCTTAATCAACCAGTTCCCCTGCTACCCGGCCTCACCGCGACACTCTTTGCCGTGCCCGGCAAGGTGCCGCTCTATCTTGAGGGCGAGACCGTGCAAACCGATCTTGAGGGCGAACAGACCACCGGCGTGCATCTTCAGGCCGAGGGCCGCAACATCTTTTATATTCCCGGCTGCGCTGCTGTCACCGACCGGCTTGCCGAACGCCTGCGGGGTGCTGACATGGTGTTTTTTGACGGCACGCTCTGGCGCGATGACGAGATGATCACCATGGGCCTCAGCCAGAAAACCGGGCGTCGCATGGGCCATATCTCGATGAGCGGCTCCGACGGCTCGATTGCCGCCTTGCGCGATCTGGGGATCGGGCGCAAAATCTACGTCCATATGAACAACTCGAACCCTGTTCTGCGCCCCGACGCATCCGAGCGTGCCGAGGCCGAATCGGCCGGCTGGACGATTGGACAGGACGGCATGGAGATCACCGCATGACCCCAACCCGCGACGCTTTTGAGGCCCGCTTGCGCCAGATCGGGGCAGAGCGCTATCACGACCGCCACCCGTTTCATCACATGCTTCACGGCGGCCACTGCACCCCCGATCAGGTGCGCGCGTGGGTCATCAACCGCTACTATTATCAATCCCGCATCCCGATGAAGGATGCCGCCTTTCTCAGCCGGGTCGACGACCCCGACCTGCGCCGCATCTGGCGCTCGCGGATCGAGGATCATGATGGCACCGCCGAGAATGAGGGCGGGATTCGCCGCTGGCTGCGCCTTGCCCAAGCGGTCGGGCTTGATCCCGATTACGTGGCCTCTGCCCAAGGCGTGCTGCCCGCGACCCGCTTTGCGGTTGATGCCTATGTCGCCTTTGTCCGCGAAAAACCGCTGCTCGAGGCGGTTGCCGCCTCTCTGACAGAGCTTTTTGCGCCCAAGATCCATGCCCAGCGCATCGAGGGGCTTTTGGCCAACTACGCCTTTGCCGATGACAGCAGCCTCGCCTATTTCCGCAACCGCCTGAAAGAGGCGCCCAAGGATGTGGCCTTTGGCCTCAAATGGGTGCTCGACCGCGCCGATACCACCGAAAAACAGGATGCCGCCGCTGCCGCACTGACCTTCAAGACCGATGTGCTCTGGTCGCAGCTTGACGCGCTCTCTTCTGCCTATGTCGACCCCGCGCGTATCCCGCCGGGCGCATGGCACCCCGGTGAGGGACTGCTCGCCAAAGGCGCGGCATGACCCCCGACAGCATCCCCAATCTGCCGCGCGGCGTGCGCCTGCATTATGATCGGGTGCGCGAGGATTGGGTGCTTTTGGCCCCCGAACGCGCCGTGCGGCTCGATCCCATCGGTCACGCCATTCTTAGCCGGGTGGACGGGGTGCAAAGCTTTGGTGCGCTCACCGCCGATCTCGCCGCCACGTACAACGCGCCGCTTGACGATGTCACCCGCGACAGTGCCGAATTCCTGCAAGGTTTGGCCGAGCGGCGCTTTCTGGAGATGCGCTGAAATGGCCAATCCCCCAATCGCCATGTTGGCGGAACTCACGCACCGTTGCCCGCTCTCGTGCCCCTATTGCTCCAACCCGGTGGAACTGACCGCACGGGAAACGGAACTCGGCACCGCCGACTGGGTATCGGTCTTTCAACAGGCCGCTGACTTGGGTGTGCTGCAACTTCACATCTCGGGCGGCGAACCCGCCTCGCGCCGCGATCTAGAAGATCTGATCAAGGCTGCGCGTGACGCGGGCCTCTATACCAACCTCATCACCTCCGGCATTGGCCTGACCGAGAAACGTCTGGCTGCGCTCGATGACGCGGGCCTCGACCATATCCAACTGTCGCTGCAAGGAACCGATGCCGAAATGGCCGACCGCATCGGCGGCTATATGGGCGGCTTTGACCGCAAGATGCAGGTGGCCAAATGGATCGCCGCCATCGGCTTTCCGCTCACGCTCAATTTCGTCATGCATCGCGGCAACATGCACCAACTGCCCCGCGCGATTGAAATGGCGCAAGACATGGGTGCGCGCCGGATCGAGGTGGCGACCGTGCAATTCCACGGCTGGGCCATGCTGAACCGTGGCGCGCTCATGCCTGACCGCGCGCAGGCCCGCGAGGCCAGTCGCATCGTCGCCGAGGCGCGCGCCGCCCTCAAGGGGCGTCTGGTGATCGATTATGTGCCCGCCGATTATCACGCCGATTATCCCAAGACCTGCATGGGTGGCTGGGCCACAACCGGCCTCAACGTAGCCCCTGATGGGCTGGTCTTGCCCTGCCACGCGGCGCAGACGATCAAGACGCTCACCTTCGACAATGTGCGCGACCGGCCCTTGGCCGATATCTGGCACAACGGCGCAGCCTTCAACGCCTTTCGTGGCACCGACTGGATGCAGGAGCCCTGCCGTTCCTGCGAGCGCAAGACGATTGATTTCGGTGGCTGCCGCTGTCAGGCCATGGCGATTGCGGGCGATCCGGCGGCGACCGATCCGGTCTGCATCAAATCCCCCCACCACGCGCAAATGCGCGCCCTGGCCGAGGATTTCTCGGGCCAGTCTGACGCAGACCTCACATGGCGGGTGATGGAGAAAACGCCGCTTTAGACACCGTGTCTACCGCGATTGCTCGTGCTCATAGCGCTGCTTGGCAATCGCCTCGTTGCGATCCGCCTTTTGCTGGTCGGCCAGTGCCTTTTCAACATAGTTGAGATGGTCATTGACCGCCGCGCGCGCCGCCTCGGGATCGCGCGCCTGAATGGCGGCGTTGATTGCACGGTGCTGATCCAAGAGCGCGCCGCGCGTCGTGCGCTGTTTGAACATCACCTGACGGTTGTAAAACACCCCCTCACGCAGCAATTGGAACATCGAACGCATCATGTGCAGCATGATGACATTATGGCTGGCCTCGATGATCGCCATGTGAAACTCGGCATCCAACCGGGCCTCATCCGCCGGATTGGTCTTTTTATGGGCCGCCTCCATCTTATCCATCAGCGTCTGGATCACCTGCAAATCGGTATCCGACGCAAGGCGCGCCGCGCGACAGGCGGCCAGACCCTCTAGGTCGCGGCGAAACCCGATATAGTCAAATACCGCCTCGTCATGCTCGGCAAAAAGCCGGATCAGCGCATCAGAAAAGGCGCTGCCCAACACATCAGCCACATAGATGCCCGCGCCTGCCCGCGCGCTCAGCAATCCCTTGTCCTGCAACTCCGCCACCGCCTCGCGCAGGGACGGGCGCGACACCCCCAACTTCTCTGCCAGATCGCGCTCTGCAGGCAGCCGTTCACCGGGACGCAAAATGCCTTGCAACACGAGCTTTTCGATTTGCCGCGTTACGGCAGTCGAGAGTTTTTCGGGGGTAACTTTCTGAAATGGCATGCGCGCGCCCTTGCTGAATTGGTCAGATCATATGACCACATCGAAAGGGCGGCAAGCCTGTGCTTTGGTCTCAGGGTCTAAGGAAAAAGGGCGAGGGTGCCATCACGCCCCCAACACCCATTTCCCCACCTGCGACGGAAAGAACGCCTCAACCGCCGCCGTCGCGATCACCAGCGTCTCACCGCTGCCCGGATCGGTCACATTCTGCCCGCCAAACACCACCTGAACGGTCGCGCACCCACGCGGCAAACCAGCCTTCAGCGCCTCGGGATCAACGCGCTCCGGCTCTTGCACCCCCACCGTGACCTTGACCGCCATATCCTGATGATCAAGCGGCGTGTTCAGGAACATCGGGATCGTCGAATGCCGGATCGCATCCTCGATCGCCCGCACGGCGGCCTTTTGATAATCCATCCCATGCAGATCGTTGCCCATGCCCATCTCGATAATGAACCGCTGCGCGCTCATGCCTTGGCCTCCATGTCGAATGAAACCGAGATGCAGGCATTGGCGATCACCGTGGGCTTGCCCACCGCGCGCGGAATGTCCAATCCGCCCCGCGCCACCTGCACGCGCACCTGCCCATAGGGAAATATCGCGCGCAACACCTCGACATCCACCTCTTCGGGCGCCTGCACGGCAATATCGAGATCAATCAGCATGTCGGCCTTCTCGAACCCAAACAACTCGGCCAGATTGATCGAATTGTGCCACAGCGCATCGCGCACTGCCCGCGCCGCCGCCTCGGTGTAATCCTGCCGCCGCAGCGACGTGCCCATGCCGAATTCGGTCAATAATCTTGTCCGCGCCATGGCTCAGAACTCCACCCCGATCTGCGCCTTGATGCCGGAGCGGAACGGATGCTTGATCAGCTCCATTTCCGTCACAAGATCGGCAATCTCGATCAACTCGTCCTTGGCGTTGCGCCCGGTCAACACGACATGGGTCATATGCGGCTTTTCCTCGGCGAGAAATTGCACCACCTCGTTGATGTCCAGATAATCGTAGCGCAGCGCGATGTTGATCTCATCGAGCAGGACCATCTTGTTGGTCTCGTCGCGGATCAACTCCTTGGCCTTGGCCCATGCGGCCTGCGCCATTTCGGTGTCGCGGGTGCGGTCCTGTGTCTCCCAGGTAAACCCCTCGCCCATTGTATGAAAGGCGCAGGCGTCCGAGAATTTCGACAGGATCAAATCGCGCTCGCCGGTGCTCATGCCGCCTTTGATGAACTGCACCACGGCGCAGGGCATGCCATGGGCAATGCAGCGAAAAATCATACCAAACGCCGCCGAGGATTTACCCTTGCCCTTGCCGGTATGAACGATGATCAGCCCCTTTTGATCGGTCTTGGTCGCCATGATCTTATCGCGCGCGGCCTTTTTCTTGGCCATTTTCATCGCGTGGCGGTCGGGATCGTCGGTCATGTCAGGCTCCTTGGCGGGGTCTCGGGACCGGCAGAGTGTCGCAGACCGGCCCAGACGTGCAAGGCCTTTCTGCGCCGCCTTCAGATCCGGTTCAACACCAGCGACACCCAAAGCGCAAAGGTGCTGATCCGGCTCTGCCGATACAGCCCCAGACGCCACAACCGCGCCAGCCGCGCGGGCATCGGCCCCCGCCGCATCGCTGCAAATTCCGCCAGAATCGCCCGGTTTTCCGGCGTGAGATACCCGTCCAGCCGCGACAAGGCCGCGATGTTCACCTCGTTCCACGCCCGGAAATGCCCCTGCAACAATTGCCGGATACGCCGCAACCGCGCAAGCCGCGTGTCGTTGGACCCGATCTGGTTCACATCATGCTGCCGGTAATAGAGCGTGGGCGTATCGTCATGCACCACGCGCCCGCCCGCCCCGGTGATAAGCTGATACACCCACCAGTCATGCACCACGACACGCTCGATTTTCTGCGCCGCCTCCTCGACCAGCCGTGCCGCCGCTGGATTAAGCAGGATGGTATTGCCCGAGGCCACATTCTGCACCAACGCATTGCGAAAGGACGGCGGGCGCGGGCGCGCCGCCGACAGCCGCCGCTCACCAAGCGCGGTATCCGTGATCCAGGTGCGGCTGCAATAAAGCGCCGGGCGCGGATCATCGGTGGCGCCCAGCGCTGTAATCCCGCGCGAGAGCTTGTCTGGCAGCCAGACATCGTCTTGATCACAAAACGCCATCCAATGCCCGGCGGGCGCATGATCCGGTGTCTGGCGGATAAGTGACAGGAAATTCGTCGCGGCCCCGGCACCCGGCCCGCTCAAGCATGTGACGGGATGCGTCGCCGCAAACCCCTCAAGAATCTTCCGGCTGCTGTCCTTGGACCCGTCATCGCTGGCAAGAACCTGCCAGTCGTCATGCGTCTGCCGGGCGATGCTTTGCAACTGATCGGACAGGAAATCGCCACCGTTATAAACGGCGAGCAGGATCACGACATGCGGTGCCTGCGGCCCATCCATACCTCAGCCCTTGACCCGGCCACCATGCAGCAGCCGCCCCAGATAGGCACCGTAATCAGTTTTCTTGAACAGCGCGACACGCGCCTCTAGCGCCGCCGCGTCGATCCAACCCTTGTCATAAGCGATCTCTTCCGGGCAGCCAACTTGCTGGCCCTGCCGCTGTTCCAGCGTGCGCACAAAGTTTCCTGCATCAAGCAGGCTGGCATGTGTCCCTGTATCAAGCCAGGCATAGCCCCGCCCCATCATCTCGACCGAAAGCAAACCATCGCGCAAATACATCTCCAGCAGCGCGGTAATCTCCAACTCGCCCCGCTCAGAGGGTTGCACAGCCTTGGCGCGCTCTGACGCCTCACCATCCAGAAAATAAAGCCCCGTTACGGCAAAATCGGATTTCGGCTCTTGCGGCTTTTCCACGATCGAGACCGCGCGCCCGGCACCGTCAAACTCGACCACACCATAGCGCTCGGGGTCCGCCACGCGGTAGCCAAAAACGGTGCCGCCCTTTTCCTGCTGCGCGGCACGCTCCAATTGCTGCGGCAATCCGTGACCGTAGAAAATATTGTCGCCCAGCACGAGCGCCGAGGCCTGCCCGCCCAAAAACCCCTCTGCCAGCAGATAGGCCTGCGCCAGCCCATCCGGCGAGGGCTGCACGATATACTCGAATGTCAGCCCCCATTGGCTGCCATCGCCCAGCAGGCGTTGGAACTGCGCCTGATCCTGCGGGGTGGTGATGATCGCAATCTCGCGGATACCCGCCAGCATCAGCGCCGTCAACGGATAGTAGATCATCGGCTTGTCATAGACCGGCAACAGCTGCTTGCTCAGCCCCATGGTGATCGGATAAAGCCGCGTGCCCGATCCGCCCGCCAAAACGATGCCCTTGCGTGCCGTGGTCATGCTTGCTCCAGTTCTTTCAGGACGCGGGCCAGACCCGCACGCCAGTCGGGCCGCCCGATGCCAAACTCTGCCGCCAGCGATCCACAATCAAGCCGGGAATTCTGCGGGCGTACGGCGGGGGTCGGATAGTCGCGGGTGGGAATACCTGTCACAACCGTCGCCCGCCCGGCTTGGGCAAAAATCTCACGCGCGAAATCGGCCCAGCTCGCATCGGGCGCACCGCTGAAATGGTATAACCCGCCCGCATGGCCCGCGACCATCGCCCGCCCCATGATCAAGAGCGCCGCCGCGATATCCGCCGCCGGGGTCGGACCGCCGATCTGATCATCGACGACGCTCAGCGCATCACGCGTCTCTGACAGGCGCAGCATGGTTTTCACGAAGTTGCCGCCATGCGCCGAAAATACCCAAGAGGTGCGCAAGATCGCGGCTTGGCCACCTGCGGCGCGCACCGCCTCTTCGCCTGCCAGCTTGGAGCGGCCATAGGCATTGCAGGGCGCCACCGGATCAGACGGCGCGCGCGGGGCCGCGCCACTGCCGTCAAACACGTAATCGGTCGAGACATGACAAAACGGGATGCCCAGATTGACACAGGCCCGCGCCATCGCGCCCGGTGCCACCCCGTTGATGACCGTCGCCAAATCCTCTTCGCTCTCGGCGCGGTCCACAGCCGTGTAAGCGGCGGCATTGATCACCAGATCGGGCGCGTGGTCGCGGATCGCCTCGGCGCAGGCCATGGGGTCGGACAGGTCCGCCAGCTCTCGGCCCAGCGCCGTGACCTCTGCCTGCCTCTGTATCTCGGTGGCCACCTGCCCGGTGCGACCGAAAACCAGTATTCTCATTCCGCGTCCCTTGCTTCTGTCTGCTCAGCCTGCGCCCAACCGCTTGCCAACACCGTCGCGCGCCAAGAGCGCGCGCCACCACGCCTCATTCTCCAGATACCACCGCACTGTGCGCCGCACCCCTTCGTCCACCGTCACCGAGGGCCGCCAGCCCAATTCGGCCCGGATGCGTGTGGGATCAATCGCATAGCGCGCATCATGCCCCGGACGGTCTGTGACAAAGCTGATCTGCGCGGCATAAGACAGACCATCGTCGCGCGGGGCCAATTCATCCAGCACCGCGCAAAGCTTACGCACCAAGTCCAGGTTGCTCAGCTCATTCTCGCCGCCGATGTTATAGGACCGCCCCGGCACGCCCCGTTCCAGCACCGTCAAGAGCGCCTCGGCGTGATCCTCGACATAGAGCCAGTCGCGCACGTTCGACCCATCGCCGTAAATCGGCAACGGCTTGCCCGCCAAAGCGTTGAGAATGATCACCGGAATAAGCTTTTCCGGGAAATGGAACGGGCCGTAATTGTTCGAGCAATTGGTGATCAGAATGGGCAAGCCATAGGTCTCGTGCCACGCGCGCACCAAATGATCCGACGCCGCCTTGGACGCTGAATAGGGGCTGCGCGGATCATAGGGCGTGTCTTCGGTAAACTTGATCCTTGGGTCACTTGGCAAAGAGCCGTACACCTCATCGGTCGAAATATGCTGAAACCGAAACCCCTCGGGCTTGTTTCGCGCCTGCCAATACCCGCGCGCCGCCTCCAAGAGGTTGTAGGTGCCGGTAATATTGGTCTCGACAAAGGTGCCGGGGCCATCAATCGAACGGTCCACATGGCTCTCGGCGGCCAGATGCAGCACCGCGTCGGGCGCATGGGTGGCAAACACCCGGTCAAGGGCCGCGCGGTCGCG
This sequence comes from Roseovarius mucosus, assembly GCF_002080415.1. NCBI lineage: Bacteria > Pseudomonadati > Pseudomonadota > Alphaproteobacteria > Rhodobacterales > Roseobacteraceae > Roseovarius > Roseovarius mucosus. The sequence continues at coordinate 1,497,041 of NZ_CP020474.1, forward strand.
GATATCGGCATGCACAAATGTATAGAGCGGGCTGTCCGCCACGCTCGCCACATTCTCGAGGCAGGCGGCATAGGTCAGCGCATCGAGGTTGATCACCTCATGCCCCCGCGCCACCGCCAGCCGCACCACCGCCGACCCGATGAACCCGGCCCCGCCCGTGATCAAAAGCCTCATGCCTTGGCCTCATAAACAAAAGGGCTCACAAACTCGCGTAGCAAGGGCGCTTTGGCATCCTTACCGCTCAGCACCGCCGCCGCGGGATCAATCCCCCAATCAATGTTAATCTCTGGATCATCGAACCGCACCGCACCATCGCACTCAGGCGCGTAGTAATCCGAACATTTATAGATGATCTCGGTCATCGGCGCGCGCGTCACGAAACCGTGCAAGAACCCCTCGGGGATCAGCAATTGACGCCCGTTCTCAAAACTCAGGTCCACGCCCACCCATTGCCCATAGGTCGGGCTGCCGCGCCGAATATCCACCGCAACATCATAAAGCGCCCCACGCCCACAGCGCACCAGCTTGGCCTGTGCATGCGGCGGCGATTGAAAATGCAGCCCCCGCACCGTACCCACCTGCTCTGACAGCGAATGGTTGTCCTGCACGAAATCAATCGTGATCCCAGCCTCTTGCATGCGCCGCCGGTTCCAACTCTCGCTGAAAAAGCCACGCGTATCGCCATGACGGGCGGGCGTGAGGATCACCACGCCGGGTAGGTTAGTCTGTTCAATCTGCATGCCGTGCTCGTCGTCCCTCATGTGGCGCAAGGCAATTGCCCCACTGCGCCTCTATTCCTTACCTTCTGGCAAATCGACGCGTTTTTGGCCAGACACAAAGTCCGAGCGGCTGGTTTCTAGCTATTCTCCACGATTAAACCCGGCGTCAGAAGCCGCCGAAACAGCGCCTCCAGATGCGCCGCCGCCCCGGTATGAACATCCACTTCGCCCATCAGCACCCCCACCTGCGCCTCGAAATCGGCATAATGCTGCGTTGTGGCCCAGATCGAAAACAGCAGATGGCGCGGATCGACCGGCGCCAATTTGCCCTGCACGCACCAACCCTCGATCACCGCTGCGGTCTGATCGACCAGCGGCTTCAGCACACTGTCGAGATGTGGCACCATGCGCGGCGCACCTTGCAGGATCTCATTCGCAAACAGCCGGCTTTCGCGCGGCAGATCGCGCGACATCTCCAGCTTGCGGTGCACATAGCCCATCAACTCGTCCAGCGGTTCCCCTTGCGGATCAATCGCGCGCAACGGGGCCAACCAGGCATCCAGCAACTGATTGAGCAAGGTGACGTGAATCTCTTCCTTGCCCTCGAAATAATAGAGGATGTTTGGCTTGCTCAGCCCCGCCTCTGCCGCGATCTGATCCAGCGTCGCGCCGCGATAGCCATGGGTGGAAAACACCTCAAGCGCCGCCTCCAGAATCCGCTTGCGGTTGCGCACTTGGATCCGGCTGGATTTACGACCGGCCTGCGCAGCGGGGGATTGCGGCATCCTCTTCCTTTCCTTGCAAGGCACATTTTTCAGCGCCCCGTTGCCCAGCTTAGCCAGATCAGGGGCTGGCCCCAAGACGAATCTTGACACTGCCCATGCCCCAAGCAATCGTAAGTTTACCAAATGGTAAAAAAGCGAGCAATCCCATGGCAGCACCCGGCGAAAACCTCAAGATCAACAGCACCCGGCTCTGGGACAGCCTGATGGAGATGGCCAAGATCGGCCCCGGTATCGCGGGCGGCAACAACCGCCAGACCCTGACGGATGAAGATGCCGAGGGGCGCGCTCTCTTTCAAACCTGGTGCACTGCGGCGGGCCTGACCATGGGCGTGGATGAAATGGGCAATATGTTCGCCCGCCGAGAGGGGACCGACCCGCAGGCTTTGCCGGTCTATGTCGGCTCCCATCTCGACACGCAGCCCACGGGCGGCAAATATGATGGCGTCTTGGGCGTGCTGGCCGGGCTCGAACTCATCCGCACCCTGAATGATCTGGATATCAAAACCAAGCACCCGATCGTCCTTACAAACTGGACCAACGAAGAAGGCACCCGCTTTGCCCCCGCGATGCTGGCCTCGGGCGTCTTTGCAGGCGTTATGGATCGCGATTGGGCCTATGACCGGGTGGATGCAAAGGGCAAACGCTTTGGCGATGAATTGGAGCGTATCGGCTGGAAAGGCCCGGAAAAGGTTGGCGCGCGCCAGATGCACGCGTTTTTCGAGCTGCACATCGAACAAGGCCCGATCTTGGAGGCCGAAGGCAAACAGATCGGCGTCGTCACCCACGGGCAGGGCCTGCGCTGGATCGAATGCACGGTCACAGGCAAAGGCCAGCACACCGGATCGACGCCCATGTATATGCGCCGCAACGCCGGGCGCGGGCTGGCGCGGGTCACCGAACTGGTGCATGAAATTGCCCTGCAATATCAACCTAATGCCGTGGGCGCGATTGGCCATATCGACGTCTACCCCAACAGCCGCAACGTGATCCCAGAAAAGGTGGTGTTCACCGTCGATTTCCGCTCTCACGTTCTGGAAACACTCGAGGCCATGGCAGAGGAACTCATGTCCACCGCCCCCGGCCTATGCGCAGACGTGGGCGTGAAATTCAGCGCCGAAGTCGTCGGGGCCTTCGACCCACCCGCCTTTGACGAAACCCTCACCGCCCGCGTGCGCGACGCCGCCGACCGGCTGGGCTATAGCCATATGGACATCGTCTCGGGCGCGGGTCACGATGCCTGCTGGATCAACAAAGTGTATCCCACCACCATGGTCATGTGCCCCTGCAAGGACGGGCTGAGCCATAACGAGGCCGAGGAAATCACACCGGACTGGGCGCGCGCCGGCACAGATGTGCTCCTGCATGCCGTGCTGGAAACGGCGGAGGTGGTGGAGTGATTGGGGGCCAGCCCCCAAACCCCCGAGGTATTTAGAGCCAGATGAACGCCCACGCGGCACAAAGACAGGGAGACCCCCAATGACCACCAAAGTCATCAAGAACGGCACCGTCGTCACCGCCGACCGCACATGGAAGGCCGATGTGCTGATTGAAGGCGAAACCATCAAACAGATCGGCACAGACCTGAAGGGCGACAGCACGATCGACGCCACAGATGCCTATGTCATCCCCGGCGGCATTGACCCGCATACCCATCTGGAAATGCCCTTCATGGGCACCACCGCCGCAGAAACCTTTGAAACCGGCACATGGGCGGCGGCCTGTGGCGGCACGACCATGATCGTTGATTTCTGCCTGCCCGGTGCCGATGGCAGCATCAAGAACGCCATCAACGACTGGCACCGCAAGAGCGCGCCGCAGATTTGCTCTGACATCGGCTATCACATGGCCATCACCGGCTGGAATGAAACCGTGTTCAACGAAATGAAGGACGCCGTCGATATGGGCGTCAATTCCTTCAAGCATTTCATGGCCTACAAGGGGGCCTTGATGATCGAGGATGATGAGATGTTCGCCTCGTTCAAACGCTGTGCCGAACTGGGCGCGCTGCCGATGGTTCATGCCGAAAACGGCGATCTGGTGGCCGAGATGCAGCAGAAATACTTTGATCAGGGGATCACCGGGCCAGAGGGCCACGCCTATTCCCGCCCCCCCGAATTCGAAGGCGAGGCCGCCAATCGTGCCATCTGCATCGCCGACGCGGCGGGCGTGCCGCTTTATATCGTGCATGTGTCTTGCGAACAGGCGCATGAGGCGATCCGGCGCGCGCGGCAAAAGGGCATGCGCGTTTACGGCGAACCGCTGGTTCAATTCCTGACACTGGACGAATCCGAGTATTTCAACAAGGATTGGGACCATGCCGCGCGCCGCGTCATGTCGCCCCCGTTCCGCTCCAAGGATCATCAGGATAGCCTCTGGGCCGGGTTGCAGGCGGGGTCACTACAAGTGGTCGCCACCGATCACGCCGCCTTTTCCACCGCGCAGAAACGCGCCGGGCGCAACGATTTCCGCATCATCCCCAATGGCTCCAACGGGCTCGAGGAACGGCTTGCCGTGCTCTGGACGCATGGTGTGGAAACCGGGCGACTGACGCTCAACGAATTCGTCGCCGTCACCTCGTCCAACGTGGCCAAGATCCTGAACATCTACCCCAAGAAGGGCGCGATTGTCGAAGGTGCCGATGCCGATCTCGTGGTCTGGGACCCCAAGATCACCAAGACGATCAGCGCCTCCAACCACCATTCCATCCTTGATTACAATGTCTTTGAGGGGTTCGAGGTCAAGGCGCAGCCGCGCTATACAATCAGCCGTGGCGAGGTGATCTGGGCCTGGGGACAAAACTCGCAGCCGCAACCGGGGCGCGGCCGCTTTGTGCCTCGCCCGGCCTTTCCTTCGGCCCATCAGGCGCTGTCAAAATGGAAGGCGCTGACCGCCCCCAAGATGATCCAGCGCGACCCGCTGAATATCCCGGCGGGGATCTGAGAATATGGCGCGCGCGGCCCTCATGGCCGGGCGCGCCTCTTGACAAGCATCAGCCAGCCGGGCGCAGTAGCGACCGGGCCAGCAGGGGATAGGGTTTGAGCAGCAATACAGTCATCAGCGCGCGCGATCTGTCGCTGACATTTCAGACCGGCGACGGGCCGGTCCACGCGCTCAAGGACGTGAGCCTTGAGGTCGAGAAGGGCGATTTCGTCAGCTTCATCGGCCCGTCTGGCTGTGGCAAGACCACCTTTCTACGCTGCATGGCCGATCTGGAGCATCCCACCGGCGGCAGCCTGACCGTCAATGGGGCCAGCGCCGAAGAGGCACGCAAATCGCGCGCCTATGGCTATGTGTTTCAGGCGGCGGGGCTTTATCCGTGGCGCACCATCGGCGGCAATATCCGCCTGCCGCTCGAGATTATGGGCTATGCGCGCGACGATCAGGAGGCCCGCGTCAAGCGCGTGCTGGAACTGGTCGATCTCGCGGGGTTCGAGCGGAAATACCCTTGGCAGCTTTCCGGGGGCATGCAGCAGCGCGCCAGCATCGCCCGCGCGCTTGCCTTTGATGCCGATCTGCTTTTGATGGATGAACCCTTTGGCGCGCTTGATGAGATCGTGCGCGATCATCTCAACGAACAACTCTTGCATCTCTGGGATCGCACCAACAAGACGATCTGTTTCGTCACCCATTCCATCCTCGAGGCGGTGTATCTGAGCACCAAGATCGTGGTGATGTCGCCCCGCCCCGGTCGTATCACCGATGTGATCGAGAGCACGCTGCCGCGCGTTCGCCCGCTCGACATCCGCGAAACGCCGGAATTCCTCGACATCGCCCATCGCGTCCGCGAGGGGCTGCGTGCAGGGCATAGCGATGACCTCTGACGCCCGCTTTTCGCAGTGCGCCCCCTCCCCTCTGACAGCAGCGGGGCTATGATGCGCAATCTCCTGCCTGTTCTTACCATCGTCGCCACGCTTCTGGCGCTCTGGTATGCCGCCGCTGTGGCGCTCAACGCGCAATGGGCGCGGGATCAGGCGGCGCGGGCAGGCGAGACGTTGACCATGAGCGCACTGGTGGCGGACACTTGGTCTCAGGACAAACCCAAGCTACCCGCGCCGCATCAGGTTGTCACCGAGATATGGAACACCACCGGTGCCATGGTGCTGGAGGGGCGCGGATTTTCCAAACGCTCGCTCTTTTATCACAGTTGGATCACCTTCAGCGCCACAGCGCTCGGGTTCGTTCTTGGCACCGCCCTTGGCGTCGCGCTGGCCATCGGCATCGTCTATAACCGCACCATGGACATGAGCGTGATGCCTTGGGTCATCGCGAGCCAGACCATTCCCATTCTGGCGATTGCCCCGATGATTATCGTTGTGCTGAATGCCGTGGGCATTTCAGGGCTGCTGCCCAAGGCGATGATCTCGATGTATCTGTCGTTCTTTCCGGTCGTCGTCGGCATGGTCAAGGGGCTGCGCAGCCCTACACCCATGCAGCTTGACCAGATGCGCACCTGGAACGCGAGCGCCAGCCAAACATTCTGGCGGCTGCGCCTGCCCTCGTCGATGCCCTATCTCTTTACCTCGCTCAAGGTCGGCATGGCGGCAAGCCTTGTGGGGGCCATCGTTGGCGAATTGCCCACAGGTGCTGTCGCGGGCCTTGGCGCGCGCCTGCTGGCTGGCAGCTATTATGGCCAGACCATCCAGATTTGGTCGGCGCTCATCATGGCGGCGACACTGGCGGCGGTTCTGGTAGGGCTGATTGGCCTGATCCAGCGGATCACGCTGAAACGCATGGGGATGGCGTGATGGGGTGGCTCGCGCTTGGAGTGCTGACATGGGCGCTTGGCTGGGGGATCAATTCCCGCCTGTCGCACGGGCCTAAAACACGGGCCACGCGGCTATTGGTGCCTGTGATCTTTGGCCTTACCATCGTGGTGATCTGGGAATGTCTGGTGCGGGGCCTTGCCATCTCACCGGTCCTTTTGCCTGCGCCCACCGCCATTGCCGCAACCTTCGCCAAATCCACCCATATCCTTTGGGCCGATTTCGTGCAGACGGCGCTCAAGGGCGCGCTGACCGGCTATATCATGGGCTGCGGTGCGGCCTTCCTGACCGCCATCGCCATCGACCGTTTTCCCTTCCTGCAACGCGGCCTGCTGCCCGTGGGCAATTTCGTGGCCGCTCTGCCGATCATTGGCATGGCCCCCATTCTGGTGATGTGGTTCGGCTTTGACTGGCAGTCCAAGGCGGCGGTCGTCGTTGTCATGGTGTTCTTTCCCATGCTGGTGAACACCGTTCAGGGCCTGACGGATACCGACGCCATGCAGCGCGACCTGATGCGCACCTATGCCGCTGGCTATTGGCAAACCCTGTTCAAGCTGCGCCTGCCCGCTGCGATGCCCTTTATCTTCAACGGGCTCAAGATCGCGACAACTCTGGCGCTGATCGGGGCGATTGTGGCAGAGTTCTTTGGCTCGCCCATCAAGGGCATGGGATTCCGCATCTCGACCTCGGTCGGGCAACTGGCGCTCGATCTGGTCTGGGCCGAAATCGTGGTCGCGGCCATCGCGGGCTCTGGATTTTACGGCGCTGTGGCGCTTGTGGAAAAGGCAGTGACATTCTGGCATCCGTCCCAACGGAGCCGGGCATAAGATCAAGAAACCACCAACACGGGAGAGAACCATGAAGAAACTGACAGGACTATTCAGCCTCGCCGCACTGGCAAGCGTCGCAGGCATGGCGCAGGCGGCGGATGATCTGACGCTGCAACTCAAATGGGTGACGCAAGCACAATTCGCGGGCTATTACGTGGCCCTCGACAAGGGCTTTTACGAGGAAGAAGACCTCGACGTCACGATCAAGCCGGGCGGGCCGGATATCGCCCCCACGCAGGTGATCGCAGGGGGTGGCGCGGATGTCACCGTGGAATGGATGCCCGCCGCCCTTTCGGCCCGGGAAAAGGGGCTGCCACTGGTGAATATCGCACAGCCCTTCAAATCCTCGGGCATGATGCTGACCTGCCTCAAGGAAACCGGCGTCACGGGGCCTGCGGATTTTCCGGGGCGCACGCTCGGGGTCTGGTTCTTTGGCAATGAGTTTCCGTTCCTGTCCTGGATGAGCCAGCTGGGCATTCCAACCGAAGGCGGGGCCGACGGCGTGACCGTGCTCAAACAGGGCTTCAACGTCGATCCCCTGTTGCAGAAACAGGCCGATTGCATTTCGACCATGACCTATAACGAATACTGGCAGGTGATCGACGCAGGCATCACCGAGGATCAGCTCATCACCTTCAAATACGAGGATCAAGGCGTCGCCACGCTGGAAGACGGGCTTTACGTTCTAGAAGAAAAGCTGAGCGATCCAGCAGAGGTGGACAAACTGACGCGCTTTGTGCGCGCCTCGATGAAGGGCTGGAAATGGGCCGAGGAAAACCCCGAAGAGGCCGCGATGATCGTGCTCGACAATGACGCAACCGGCGCGCAGACCGAAGAGCACCAGATCCGCATGATGACCGAGGTGGCCAAGCTGACCGCAGGCTCCAACGGCGCGCTCGACCCCGAGGATTACGAGCGCACGGTGCAATCGCTGCTCTCGGGCGGCTCTGACCCGGTGATCAGCGCGCATCCCGGTGATGGCGCGTGGACCCATGTGATCAGCGATGCGGCGCTGAACTGATCCCTGATCCAAAGACACACAATGGCCCGGCGCTTGTCCGGGCCATTTTTTTGACCCGTCATTGATCTAGGGGTTTGAACTACTCCCCCCACCACATCTTGTCAGCGCATCTCAAAAATCTATTCAAATGAACACTTTAAACGAAAACATGGTTGTGATACGCTAAAGCTATAAATCAATGCCAGCCGGAAAACCGGCGGCGCGAGGCAGTAAAAGAGCGGTTCTATGAAAACACGGGGCAGACAGCCGGTCCGTTGGGGCTTGGTGGCGTTCGCAACTTTCTGGATGCTGGTGATTGTGCCGCTGAGCGCGGTCGCCGCACCCTATGCAGCATTGGTGATGGACGCCCGCAATGGCGAGGTGCTTTATTCCAACAACGCAGACACGCGGCTGCACCCGGCCTCATTAACCAAGATGATGACGCTCTACGTGGTCTTCGAGGCGATCGAGAATGGCGAAATCGGCCTTGACGACAAAGTCGTGATTTCCAAACACGCCGCGTCTGAACCGCCCAGCAAACTTGGCGTGCGCGCGGGCAGCTCGATTGCGCTGCGCTATCTCATCCGCGCCGCAGCGGTGAAATCCGCCAATGATGCCGCCACCGCCCTTGGCGAGGCGATCGAAGGGTCCGAGGCGCAATTCGCCCGCCGTATGAATCGCACCGCCGAGGCGCTTGGCATGACGCGCACCACTTTCAAGAATGCCCATGGGCTGACCGAGAATGGCCATCTGTCCACCGCCCGCGATATGACTATTCTGGGGCGGCACCTGTTTTATGATTTTCCGCAATATTACAACCTCTTCTCCCGCATCACCACCGATGCTGGCGTGACGTCGGTCAGCCACACCAATCGCCGCCTGCTCGAGGCTTACCGCGGGGCTGACGGGATCAAGACGGGCTATACACGCGCCGCAGGGTTCAACCTGACCGCCAGCGCCGAGCGCAATGGCGAACGGATCATTGCCACCGTCTTTGGCGGCCAATCCACCGCCTCGCGCAATGCCAAGGTGGCCGAGCTTTTGGACTTGGGCTTTAACAAGGCACCGACGCAGGTTGCCGTGCATCGCCCGGCGCGCCCGCCTTATCTGGGCAAACTTGGCACCGCCCCGGTGATGATCGCCGCAGGCGAGGACCGCCCAAGCGTCGCCGCCAAGACCGTGCGCCTCACCACCGCTGCCGCTGTAGTCAAGAGCCTGCGCCCGCAATCGCGCCCCTTGCCCGCCGCCCCGATACCAGCCATCGCCGCGCGGGATGACATCGAACGCGCGCTACTGGCCGCCCAACAGGTCGCAACAGCCACAACAGAACCCGCCCCCCTGCCCCAAGGCAGCGCCGCTGTCACCCCCGAAATCCGCCCGGAACAGCGCCCGACCGAGATTGTGCTGGCCAGCGCCCCCGCACCGGAACCAGAACCCGAGGTCGTGACCCGCGTCTCTACCTCTGGCGGGCGGCATTGGGGGATCAACGTGGGCCGCTATTCCAGCGAATACAAGGCGCGCCAGATGCTTTTGCAAACGGCGTTGAACGAGATGGCGACACTGGATGGCAGCCTGCGCAAAGTGGTGCAACGCCCCGCCGGATTCGACGCCAATTTCATGGGCATGACCCGCGAAAGCGCCGATCTTGCCTGTCGCCGCCTTCAAGCCAAGAAAGTCACCTGCTTCATGATCGGCCCAAGCTGAGCACACGGCGGATTGGGGGCCAGCCCCCAAACCCCCGAGGTATTTCCGGCCAGATGAAATCAGTGTCAGGGTTTGGGGCGATCATCCCAATCGTCGGACAGAATGCGCCGCGAGTCGCCCTCAGGATCGTCATATTGGTTTGAGCGCACCGTATACACAAACGCCACAAGCCCGACGCCCCCAAGGATCAGGGAAATCGGGATCAGATAGGTGAGGATATTCATCGCTTATCTCAATCTCAGCGCGTTGAGGGATACGGTGATCGAACTCAGCGACATGGCCAAGGCCGCAATGAGCGGTGAACACAGCCCCACCACGGCCAATGGCACGGCAATGACGTTATAGACCGTAGCGATCTGAAAGTTTTCGCGAATGCGGCGCGTGGCGGATTTCGCCGTCACGCAAGCTGCGGCAATTGGCGCAAGGTCATTGCCCAAAAGCACGATATCCGACGCCACCCGCGCGGCATCAAGCGCCGTAGCCGGCGATATTGACACATGCGCCCCGGCCAAGGCGGCCGTATCGTTGAGCCCGTCGCCCACCATCAGCACATGCGCCCCGTCGGCGGTCAATGCCGCCACGCGCGCCGCCTTGTCGGCGGGCAGCGCCTCGGCCATCCACTGCGGAATGCCAAGGCGCGTGGCAAGCGCCTCGACCGCAGGAGTGGTATCGCCGGAAATCAGGATCACCCGCTTGCCCTGATCCATCAACCCCTGCACTGCCTCGGCGGCACCGGGCCGCAGCGCATCAGCAAAGGTAAAGGCGAGCGGTGCCTGATCAGCAACCTTGAGAAAGGTCGCCGTCTCGGCGCGGCCCTGCGCCCCGGTCCAGCTGGCGCGCCCCAAGCGGATCTCTTGGCCCATATAGCTGGCCTTGGTTCCATATCCGGGCACTTCTGTGAGGTCTGTAAGGTCAGCCGCCACAATCCCCGCCGCGCGCGCAGCGCGGGTAATCGACTGCGCAAGCGGATGCGAAGACCCCTGCGCCAACCCCAACGCCAATTCCACCGCCTCACGCGGCAGGTCATCCAGATTGGTGACTTGCGGCGCGCCGGTGGTCAACGTGCCGGTCTTGTCAAACACGACCGTGTCCACCTGTGCCAACCGCTCCAGCGCCGTTTCATGCTTAATCAACATCCCCCGCCGGAACAGCCGCCCAGAGGCCGCCGTCGTGACCGCAGGCACCGCCAGCCCCAGCGCGCAAGGGCAGGTGATGATCAAAACCGCAGCGGCGATATTGAGCGCGGTGCGCACATCCCATGTGTAGAGATACCAGCCCAGAAAGCTGAGCCCCGCAAGGATATGCACCCCCGGCGCATAGAGCTTGGCGGCGCTATCGGCCAGAGAGGTATAGCGCGAGCGCCCCGACTCCGCGATGGCCACCAGATCGGCCATGCGGTGCAGCGAGGTTTCACGCCCCACCGCCGTGGCGCGAATCGTGAGTGGCCCGGTCAGGTTCACTTCACCTGCACTCACCACCTGCCCCAATCCCGCAAAAACCGGCAGGGTCTCGCCCGTCAAAAGCGAGCGGTCGATCTCGGACGTGCCGCTGACAATCTCGCCATCCACCGGCATCCGCCCACCGGGCCGTACGAGGATCAGATCACCAACGGCCAGCTGTGCGACGTTGACAACGTCTTCTACGCCATCGACCAGCCGCGTCGCGCGTGGCACCTCGAGCGCGGTCAGCTCCTCTGCCGCAGAGCGCGCTATCGCCCGCGTCCGGTGATCCAGATACCGCCCCGCAAGCAGAAAGAACGTGAGCGCCATCGCTGCATCGAAATAGGCATGATGGCCCGACAGCATGGTTTCCCAAAGCGAGGTGATGATAGCCAGCACAATCGCCAGCACAATCGGCACATCCATATTGAGCCGCCCGTTGCGCAGCGCGGCCCAGGCATTGCGAAAGAACGGCACACCGGAAAAGGCAATCGCCGGCAGGGTGATCGCGGCGGAAATCCAATGGAACATATCGCGCGTTGCGTCCTCGGCCCCGGACCACACCGAGACCGACAACAGCATGACATTCATGCTGGCGAATCCGGCAACAGCCAACCGCATCAAGAGGTCGCGCCCGGCGCGGTCATTCGCCGTGGCGTTCAGCGTGCCTTGATCCAGTTCATAGGCCTCGTATCCCAGCCCCTCAACCAGCGTGCGCATCTCTTCGGCGGTCACGCCTGGAGCCGCGTCAATGCTGGCCCTTTTTAGGGTCAGGTTGACACGCGCCGAATTCACCCGGCTATCCGCAGCGAGCGCCCGCTCGATCTTGGAAATGCAGGCCGAACAGTGAATTGTGGGCAAAGACAACGCAATTTGCGCCCGTGGCAAGGCGCTTGCCGCCAAAGCCTCGGCCGCCGGGGCGGCAGCGCAGGCCGGACAAGCCGAAGGCGAGGGGCGCATCGTGGCGGTCATGGTCTATTCCTTATGCAGAACGACACGCTGTTGAAAAAGAGTGCCGTCACGATCCCAAGCCTTCATGCGGATGTTCCAGTTGCCATCGCCCAAATCCATCGGGGCAACATAGGCCTGCCCATCATAGCTGAAGTCGGGCGTCTGGTCGTCCTGCACATGGGTGGCCCGCCCCACGGTCGCCTCAAGCTGCGCCACCTCGACGGGATTGCCAGCCACATCGGTGATATGCAGCATCAAGAGCCCGCCCGCGTGATCCGCCACCACGGTCCAGCCCAGCCCCTCTTGCGCGGCTTTGCGTTCGTTGAATTCCTGACTGGCCACATAGGAATTCTTGACCTCAAGCCCCGGAAAGGTTCGCACCGCTGAATACGCCAGCACCAGATTGACGCCGATGATCACGGAAAAAGCCCCGACAAAGCCGATCAACACATGCCTGCCGGTGATTTGACGCTCGGCCATCATTCTCCCTTTCCGTTAAAGACTGTGTCCTTATAGGCGCGCTCGCCATTGGTCAGATCCTCGATCCAGATCCGCACATCGCTGCGCTCGGCCGTGGCGGGCTCAGAGCCCGGCGGTGCCACCAGATAAACCCGCTGCAGGTACATTTCATCGGCGGCAACGCTGATCCGGCCCGCTTCCGCCCCCTCCAGTTCGACAGCAATGGCCGGGCTGCCCTTGACCGTAACCTCGAATTCGCGCGTCTCGTGCTGCATGTTGCGGATGCGCACCTCATAGGTATTGCGGATCGAGCCATCGGACAGGGTGACATAGGTCGGATTACGCACCGGTGCGACAGTCAGGTCGATATCCGACCGGATGAACAGCGCAAACACAAGCCCGATCCCCACCAGCGACCAGAGCGCGGTGTAGAGGATCGTGCGTGGGCGCAGGATATGTTTGAAGATCGGTTTGGGCTTGCCGCCCGCCCGCTCTGCCTCTTCATCGGTAAAGGCCATATAGTCGATCAGACCACGCGGCTTGCCGATCTTGGCCATGATGTCATCGCAGGCGTCGATACAAAGCGCACAGGTGATGCACTCCAACTGCTGCCCGTCGCGAATGTCGATCCCCACCGGGCAAACATTGACGCAAGCCATACAGTCGATGCAATCACCTTGCGGCGCGCCCTCTTTGACCGCCTCTGAATTCTTGCGCGGCTCGCCCCGCCATTCGCGATAGCCGACGGTCAGCGTGTCCTCGTCCATCATCGCGGCCTGAATGCGCGGCCAGGGGCAGGCATAGATGCAAATCTGCTCGCGCGCGAACCCGCCGAAAAAGAACGTCGTGCCGGTCAGCACCGCAATCGTGGTATAGGCGATAGGATGGGCGTCGAGGGTAAAGAGATCGACCAACAGCGTCGGCGCATCGGTGAAGTAAAACACCCAAGCGCCCCCCGTGGCCACCGCAATCAATAGCCATGTGATCCACTTGGTCAGCCGCAGACGTGCCTTGCGAACATCCCATTTCTTCTGCCGATGCAGGCGCAGCCGCGCATTGCGATCCCCCTCGATCCAACGCTCGACCAGAATGAAAAGGTCAGTCCAGACCGTTTGAGGACAGGCATAGCCACACCACACCCGGCCCAGCGCCGAGGTGAACAAGAATAGCCCCAAGCCCGCCATCACCAAAAGACCGGCCACGAAATAGAACTCGTGTGGCCAAATCTCGATCCAGAAAAAGAAAAACCGCCGATTGGCGAGATCCAGCAAAACCGCCTGATCCGGCAGCGCAGCCCCCCGATCCCAGCGAATCCAAGGCGTCACATAATAGATGCCCAAGGTGACGATCATAATGACCCACTTCAGGTTGCGGAACTTGCCATACACCTTCTTGGGAAACACCGGTTCGCGCGCAGCATAGAGGGATTGCGGTTCGGTTGGATGGGAATCGGCCACGGACATACTCCGGTATGATCATTCTCTTGATCGTGTTCTGTCAGGATGCGGGCGCAACAGCTTTGACCTGCATCAAATTCTGAATCCTGAATCGATCTATTGCGCCACGCTATGTTGTCGAGCCATGCGCCGCAGCCAGACCACAAAGGTCCGCGCCGCAGGGCGCAGCACGCCAGGACGCGCCACCACATGATAACCGCTGTCTTCATGGTCTTGAAACAAGAGCCGTAGGCGACCCGCCGCGATATCCTGACGCACCCAGTCCAGAACCGTCACAGCAACCCCCTGCCCGTCGCGCAATCCGTCCAGCAACAGGTTGCCCGGCACCTGCATCAGCCCGGCTGCCCGCTCGCGTGTGACACCCCGACGGCGCAGCCAGTCGCTTGCCTCATTGGTGCCGAATTCCTGCAGCCAAGGCAAATCGGCCAGATCTGATGGCTCTTCGATCCGCCGCCCCTCAATAAGGCGGGGGGCAGCCACCGCGACAATGGGCGAAGAGAATAGCAGCTCTGCCTCTAGCCCCGGCCATTTACCGGGCCCATAGCGGATTGCGATGTCTATACCGCCCGGCTCTAGCGCAACCAACCGCGGGGTCGGGTCGATCATAAGGTCAATGTCAGGATGGCGATGGCGAAAATCACCCAAGCAAGGCATCAGCCAGTGCGCCGCAAAACTCGGTGTGGTCGAGATCTGCAAAGGACGCTCGGAATTGCGCTGCGAAAGCGATTCGACCGCGCGCGCAATCGCGCCAAAGCCAAGCGACAGGGCATCCGCCAGATATTGGCCTTCTGCGGTCAGGCGCAATTGCCGCCCGCTACGGTCCACAAGCGCCAGGCCTATATGCGCCTCAAGCTGCTTGATCTGTTGGCTTACCGCCGCATGACTAACATTGAGCCGGTCACCCGCAGCCACCGTGCCGCCGGTTTCGGCCAAGGCCGCAAAGGCCCGCAATGCGGTCAAAGGAGGAAGAGACAGCCAATCCATCATGTAACCATATCTTACAAATCGAAATTTTTCCAGATTCGTTATTTACGTCCGTTTTCTGCATAATGAACACAGAAATGCCAGATCGAAAGGACGAAACAATGCTCGGAATTCTTGCCAATACTTTCATGAACGCCACCCGTATGGATCAAGCCCCGCCGCGTCAGACCCCTCTTCACTGGCCCCCGGCAGACCGCTTTGGCACGCGGACAGGGGCCGAGATCGAAGCGCATCTTATCGGACGCCGCCGCTACTGAGGCGCAAAACAAAAAAGGCCCACAAGGGGGCCAACCAGTTGACAGTTGCACTGAACCTATGGGTAATCAGCACCGGCCCTTCCAGGAAACGCGCGAACAGAACGGAAGGACCGGTGCCTAACCCCGAGCTTTGCGGCTCGGGGTATTCTTTTAGGGCTGGCGCTTACTCGCCGCCGCCAAGCTGGTGGACATAGATCGCCACGGCGCGAATTTCGGCTTCGCTCAGGTCGGCCCCGCCCATCGCCGGCATCACGCCAAAGCGCGAATAGATCACCGTTTCCTTGATCGTGTCGAATGATCCACCATAGAGCCAGATCGCATCGGCAAGGTTCGGCGCGCCCTGATAGATATCGCCCTCTGCGGCCTCGCCATGGCATGCCGCGCAATTGTCCATGAACACGGCCTGACCATCGGAAACCAACGTGGCATCCTGCGGCTCACCAGACAGCGACATCACATAGTTGACCACCTGATCAATCTGCGCCGATTCGAGAATGTCACCAAAGGCAGGCATCTGCGAATAGCGCGCATCCGGATCTTCCTCGTTGCGGATACCATGGGCGATCGTGGCATGAATGTCCTCGATCGTGCCGCCCCAGAGCCAGTCGTTATCCAGAAGGTTGGGATAGCCACCCGCCTGAACACCTGCCGCCCCCGAGCCATGGCACTGCGCGCACCATGTTTTGAACACGGCATTACCCGCCGATGTGGCATAGCCCTGCAATTCAGGATCACCGGCAATCTCGGTCAGTTCGACCGAGGCCAGCCTGGCGTTGATCTCGGCATTGGCGGCTTCGGCCTCGGCCAATTCGACCGCCACATTGGCGCGCGTCGACCAGCCTTTGTAGCCAGCCGTGGCCCCCTGAACCAGCGGCCATGCCGGATAGGCCACCACATACCACAGCGCCCAGACGATACAGGCGTAAAACGTCCACAGCCACCAGCGCGGCAGGGGATTGTTATACTCTTCAATCCCGTCCCATTGATGGCCGGTGGTTTCGACCTCTTGGTTCTTCTTATTGGGTTGTTTGGCCATGTCTCATGCCTCCTCGTGCCGGGCGCCGTTGGTCGGGGCCGGTTTGTCTTCGTGCCGGAACGGGATGGTTGACGGGTTCTCATAGCTCTTGGTGGCGCCGGGGCGGAACACCCAGAACACGACGCCAACAAAGAACGTAAAGAGTGCCAGCAACATCCAGCTATCGGCAAATTCACGCAACAGCGAATAGGTTTCCATCGGTTCGCTCCCTTACCGGCTCGCGTCCGGGGTGAAGGTCGAGAAATCAACCAGCGTCCCCAGCATTTGCAGATAGGCGATCAGCGCATCCGCCTCGGAAATCCCGGGCTGCCCGTCGAAATTGCGCACTTGTGCCTTGGGATAGCGCGCCAAGAGACCCTCGGTATCGCCATCGGGATCAATCTGCACCATAAAGTCAGCCTTGGCGTTCTCGATCATCTCGTCACTATAGGGCACGCCCACCAAACGATGTGTCTTGAGCAGATCCTCGATATGCGCAGGCTCGATCATCCGGTTTTCGAGAAAGCCATATTTCGGCATCACCGACTCTGGCACAACCGACTGCGGGTCGCGCAGGTGATCGACATGCCAGTCATCCGAATAGCGCCCGCCGACACGGGCCAGATCCGGCCCCGTCCGCTTGGACCCCCACTGGAACGGGTGGTCATATTTCGACTCCGCCGCCAGCGAATAGTGCCCATAGCGCTCGACCTCATCGCGCATCGGGCGGATCATCTGACTATGGCAGACGTAACAGCCCTCGCGGATGTAGATATCGCGGCCCGTCAACTCCAGCGGAGAGTAGGGGCGCATGCCCTCTACATCCTCGATGGTGTTTTCAAGCCAGAACAGCGGGGCGATCTGCACGATCCCCCCAACCGTGACGACAAGGAAGGCAAAGATCGCCAAGAGCGTGACGTTCTTTTCCAGGATTGCGTGTTTGTCCAGAATTGCCATCTCTCCGGCCCTCCTTATTCAGCCGGGACTGCACTGTTCACAGGCGCGACGGCCGGCGAACGTGTTACAGTCATCCAGAGGTTGTAGCACATGATCAACGCACCAGAGAGGAACAACACCCCACCCAGACCGCGCACCACATACATCGGGAACTTTGCGGCCACGGTATCGGCGAACGAGTTCACGAGGAAACCGTTGGCATCAACTTCGCGCCACATCAGGCCCTCCATGATCCCCGTCACCCACATGGCAGCGGCGTAGAGAATGATGCCGATGGTGGCCAACCAGAAATGCCAGCTCACAAGGCTCAGCGAATAGAGCCGCTCGCGGTTCCACAACTTCGGTACAAGGAAGTAGAGCGCCCCAAAGGTGATCATACCGTTCCAGCCAAGCGCCCCAGAATGCACGTGCCCAATGGTCCAGTCCGTGTAATGCGACAGCGAGTTGACCGCGCGGATCGACATCATCGGCCCTTCAAAGGTGGACATGCCGTAGAACCCGATGGAAATCACCATCATCCGGATCACCGGATCGGTGCGCAGCTTGTCCCATGCCCCCGAGAGCGTCATCAGACCGTTGATCATCCCACCCCAGGACGGCATCCACAGCACGATCGAGAACACCATGCCCAGCGTCGAGGCCCAGTCCGGCAGCGCCGTGTAATGCAGGTGGTGCGGACCAGCCCAGATGTAGATAAAGATCAGCGCCCAAAAGTGGATGATCGACAGCTTATAGCTGTAAACCGGGCGTTCGGCCTGCTTGGGCACAAAGTAATACATCATGCCCAAGAAACCTGCCGTCAGGAAAAAGCCCACGGCGTTATGGCCATACCACCACTGTGTCATCGCGTCCTGCACGCCGGAGAAGACCTGCACCGACTTGGAGCCAAAGATCGAGACCGGAATGCTCAGGTTGTTGACCACATGCAGCATTGCCACCGTGATGATGAACGACAGGTAAAACCAGTTGGCGACATAGATATGCGGCTCTTTGCGCTTGACGATCGTGCCCAGGAACACAGCCAGATAGGCCAGCCAGACCACCGTCAGCCACAGATCGACATACCATTCAGGCTCTGCATATTCCTTGGATTGCGTGGCACCCAGCAAATAGCCGGTCGCAGCCAGAACAATCACGAGTTGGTAGCCCCAGAACACGAACCACGCGAGATTGCCGCCCCAGAGACGCGCCGCAGAGGTGCGTTGCACAACGTAAAACGACGTGGCGATCAGCGCATTGCCCCCAAAGGCGAAAATCACCGCCGAGGTGTGCAGCGGACGCAACCGACCAAAATTCGCATAACCCTGCGCCCAATCGAAATTGAGCCCAGGAAAGGCAAGCTGAAAGGCAATGAACGTGCCCGCAAGGAAACCGACAACGCCCCAGATGGCCGTTGCAATCACCCCGGCGCGCACCACGCCATCCATGTATTCCCCCGACAGATCCACTTGGGATTTCGGTTCGTCTGTGTGGCGCAGGGTCCACAGAAAAAGCCCACCAGCCACCAACGCCACCGTCAGCGCGTTGACCAGATAGGCCAGATCGCGCGCATAATTGGCCGCGATCAACGCCAGAAGCGTGACCAGACCAAGCACGATCAGCTTGATATAATTCGTCATGTTGCGTCCCTTCGTCTCTTTCTGCCCGAGTCGCCGTGACCCGCGCAGGCGCGTTAGACTGTGACCGTAATGCTAGGGTCAGACTCAACTATCCTTGATCTGTGTCAAAACACTGACTTTGATCAATTGATCCGCGTCAAAGCAGCCCCGGCAATACACTCCTAAGGTGACATAACGTGTGACACAGTCAAAGGAATGCGACATGACCTACAACAGCCTGTTTTCCGTTTTGACCGATGAGTCCCTTGTTGAGGAAACCTTGGCCCATGCCACCAGCATGGCTGCCCGCTATGATGCCCATCTTGATGTGCTCTGCTTGGGCGTGGATCGAAGCCAATCGGGCTATTATTATTCGGGCGCCAGCGCCATCGTGCTGCAAGAAACGATTGCCCGCGCCCAGCAAGAGGCCACCGCCATCGAGACCAAAGCCCGCGCCCTGCTCAAGAATTCATCCCTACGTTGGGCGGTTGAGGCGGGCGTCAGCCAATTGGCCGATCTGGGGCGGCATGTTGCGGCCCGGGCGCGATTCTCGGATCTGGTCATTCTGGCGCAGCCCTATGGCAAGGGCCGCGGAGCCGAACTGGAACCTGCGACCGAATCGGCCCTGTTCGAGGCGCGGACCCCGGTCATTATCGCCCCCGCCGGTGGCGAGCCGGTGCCCAATCCGGGCCGGATCATGATCGGCTGGAACGAAAGCAACGAGGCGCTTGGTGCCGTGCGCGCCGCCCTGCCCCTGCTGAAAGAGGCGGATGTGGTGCATGTGGTGGTGATCGACCCGCCGACGCATGGGCCCAACCGCTCGGATCCCGGTGGGCTTTTGTCGCAATACCTCGCGCGTCACGGCGTCAAGGTCGAGATTGACGTGCTCTCCAAAACCCTACCCCGTGTCTCGGACGTGCTCTTGCGCCATGCCCGCGATATGGATGCCGATATGGTGGTGATGGGGGCCTATGGCCACTCGCGCTTTCGCGAGGCAATCTTTGGCGGTGCCACCCGCTATATGCTGGAACAGGCGACCATGCCGGTTTTCATGGCGCATTAGGGAAATATCGCAGCTTGGGCGGATTGGGGGCCAGCCCCCAAACCCCCGAGGTATTTAGAGCCAGATGAAGCCCTGCAAAAGGCGCAAGGCCTCAGATCAGCATGCCGCCGTCGCTGTCATCACCCGCCTCTTCCAGCAGGCGGTTGAAATCCGGCACGGTGACACGGCGCTTGCCCTCAAGCTCGATCACCCCGTCCTTCTTCAGAGCAGACACCTGACGGCTTACCGTTTCGAGCGTCAGGCCGAGGTAATCCGCCATCGCTTCGCGCGTCAGCGGCAGATCAAACACCAGCGGCCCGCGCGTGCCGTTCATGTTCAGCGTGGCATCGCGCCGCGCAATGATCGCCATTAATGAGGCAATTTTTTCACGCGCCGTTTTGCGGCCCAAAACCAGCATCCACTCCCGCGCCGCATCCAGCTCGTCCAGCGTCATTTCGAGCAGGCGCTGCGCGATATGCGGCGTGCGCACCATCATCTCTTCAAACGGTTTCTTGCGGAAACAGCACATCACCATATCGGTTACCGCCACAACGTCATAGGCAGCGCTGCTGCGCCCCGGCCGGCCCACGAAATCGCTGGGCAAGAGCAAGCCCACCATCTGCGTGCGCCCGTCCTCCATTGTCTGGGTCAGCGTCGCAATCCCCGATACGACCGAACCCACGAAATCCATCGGATCGCCAGACCATATCAAGGTCTGCCCCGATTCGTAGCTTCGGTAGTATTTGATCTGATCCAGCAGCGCCAATTCATCGGATTCGCATCGCGCACAAACGGCCCGATGCCGGATCGGACAATCCCCGCATTCATGGGGGATGATCGAGGCTTTCTCTTTCAGCATGGAGTTTCCACTATTCGGGGTGCTGTCAGGGTCGGTTGATTTAAATCAATGCGGGATGGCAAGTTCCTGTTAACTCTAGGGGTATGGACACAAAAACTCAACTAGGCAAACTGGGTCTCTTTGATGCCAAAGTGCCGCGCTACACCAGCTACCCGACCGCGCCCCACTTCAACCGCGATGTGGGACAGGATCAATTTACAAGCTGGATCAACGCGATACCAGAAGGCGCAGAGATTTCTCTCTATGTACATGTGCCGTTCTGTCGGCGGCTTTGCTGGTTCTGCGCCTGCAGAACCCAAGGCACCCAGACAGATGCCCCCGTCGCGGCCTATCTTGAAACGCTCAAGACCGAGATCGCGATGCTGGGTCGGCAGCTTCCACGCGGTGTGCGCCTGTCGCGCCTGCATTGGGGTGGCGGCACGCCCACGCTTCTCTCGCCCGGCATGATGAGCGAATTGGCGGGGGCCATCCGTGATATCGCCCCCTTTACCGACACCACCGAATTCTCGGTCGAGATTGACCCGAATGAAATAGACGCCGCGCGTCTCGACGCGCTCGCGGGGGCCGGTATGAACCGCGCCTCAATCGGGGTGCAGGATTTTGACGAGCAAATCCAAAAGAGCATCGGTCGGATGCAGGGCTATGACATCACCCGCCACGCGGTCGATGAAATCCGCGCCCGCGGCGTCAAAAGCCTGAATGCCGATATCCTTTATGGTCTGCCACATCAGAACCGCGCCCGCATCACCGAGAGCGTGCAGAAACTCTTGTCGCTCAATCCCGACCGCGTTGCGCTCTATGGCTATGCGCATGTGCCGTGGATGGCCAAGCGCCAACAGATGATCCCCTCGGATGCCCTGCCCACACCGCAAGAACGTCTGGCCCTGTTTGAAACCGCGCGCCGTCTGTTTCTGTGGGACAATTACGACGAAATCGGTATCGACCATTTCGCCACCGCCTCTGACGGGCTGAGCGTGGCGCAAAAATCCGGGCTGCTGCGTCGCAATTTCCAAGGCTACACCGACGACACCGCCGAGGTGTTGATCGGCTTGGGGGCCTCTTCCATCTCGCGCTTTCCGCAAGGCTATGCGCAGAACGCGCCCGCGACAGGGGCCCATACCGGTGCCATCCGCGACGGACGCTTTTCAACCACGCGCGGCCATATCTTTTCCCCCGAGGACAAGCTGCGCTCGCGTATGATCGAAATGCTGATGTGCGATTTCCGCATTGATAGCACCGAGATTTTCCGCGAATTTGCCATCCCCGCCGCAGAGTTGCAGGCGATGCTCTCTGCCGTGGAACGCCGCTTTGACGGGCATCTGAAACTCGACGCCACCGGCCTTTCCATCCCGCTCGAGGCGCGCCCGCTGACCCGCATGATCGCGCGCCAGTTCGACACCTATGAGATGAACGCCGACGGCCATTCTTCGGCGATCTGAGGGGATCACACCTCTGTGCGCCCCTCAAGCGCCGCTGCCAGCAGCTTGCGCGCATAGTCGGTTTGTGGCGCGGTAAACAATGTTTCGGCATCGCCCGCCTCGACCACATCGCCATCTTTCATCACCATCACCCGGTGACTCATGGCGCGCACCACATGCAGATCGTGGCTGATAAAGAGATAGGCCAGCGCATATTTCCGCTGCAATTCCCGCAAGAGATCGACGATCTGCACCTGCACGGTCATGTCCAGCGCGCTGGTCGGCTCGTCCAATACCACCAGCTTGGGCCGCAGGATCATGGCGCGGGCAATCGCGATGCGCTGCCGCTGCCCACCTGAAAATTCATGGGGATAGCGATCCATCATGGCTGGGTTCAGCCCCACCTCGTCCATCACCTCTGCCACCAAGTCCCGCTCGGGCCGCCCATCGGGGTTGCCATGCACGCCCAGCCCCTCGGCAATGATCTGCGCGGCGGTCATGCGGGGGCTCAGGCTTCCGAATGGGTCTTGAAAGACGATCTGCATTTCGGCCCGCCGCCGCCGCAACTCGCGCGTGGACCAGCCATTCACATCTTCACCCGCAAAGCGGATGCCGCCCTCAGACGCAATCAGCCGCATGATCGCCAAGGCCAGCGTGGTCTTGCCCGACCCGCTCTCGCCCACGATGCCTAGGGTTTCGCCCGCCCGCACGCTGAGCGTGGCGGCATTCACCGCCTTCACATGCCCCACAGTGCGTTTCAAAAACCCCTTCTGGATCGGGAACCACACCCGCAAGTCATGGGTTTCGGCCACCACCGGCGCTCCCTCTGTCACCGGCGACGGCAGCCCAACAGCCCGCGCGCTCAGCAGTTTGCGGGTATACGCATGCTGAGGGGCTGCAAAGACATCCGCCACTGGCCCAGCCTCGACAATCTCGCCGTCTTTCATCACGCAGACCCGGTCAGCAATGCGCTGCACGATCCCCAGATCATGCGTGATAAAGAGCAGGCCCATCCCCTCTTCGCGCTTTAATTCCGCCAGCAATTCCAGAATCTGCGCCTGAATGGTCACATCCAGCGCGGTGGTCGGTTCGTCGGCAATCAGGATGTCGGGCTTGTTGGCCAAGGCCATGGCGATCATCACCCGCTGCCTTTGCCCGCCAGATAGCTGATGCGGATAGGCCCCCAGACGGCTTGCTGCGTCACGAATACCCACGCGCTCGAGCAATTCCACAATCCGCCCGCGCGCCGCATCGCCGGTCAGCCCCTGATGCAACTCTAGGCTTTCTCGCAACTGCTTTTCCAATGTGTGCAGCGGGTTGAGCGATGTCATCGGCTCTTGAAAGATGAAACTGATGTCATTGCCGCGCACCTGCCGCAGGCGCCGTTCATCCGCGCCGACCATCTCTTGCCCGGCATAGGTGACAGAGCCTGTGACCTGCGCCGACGACCCCAAAAGCGACACGGTCGACAGCGCCGTCACCGATTTGCCCGAGCCAGACTCGCCCACCAGCGCCACGGTTTCCCCTCGGTCCACGCTGAACGACACGCCCTTGACCGCCGGGATGACCTGCCCGTCCTGCCGAAAACTGATCCGCAGGTCTTTGACCTCCAGCATACTCATTCAAAGGTCTTTCTGGGGTCAAAGGCATCGCGCACGCCCTCAAAAATGAAGACCAAGAGCGACAGCATGATGGCAAAGGCAAAGAAGGCGGTAAAGGCGAGCCAGGGCGCTTGCAGGTTCTGCTTGGCCTGTAGCGTCAACTCCCCCAGCGACGGGGCCGAGGACGGCAGGCCAAAGCCCAGAAAATCCAATCCCGCCAAAAGCGAAATCGTCCCGGTGATGACAAACGGCAGCATCGTCAGCGTCGCCACCATGGCATTTGGCAGCATGTGACGAAACATGATCGTGAGGTTGGATACGCCCAACGCCTTGGCCGCACGCACATATTCCAGATTGCGCGCCCGCAGGAATTCGGCTCGCACCACACCTACCAAAGCCATCCAGCCAAACAGCACCGTAATCACGACAAGCAGCCAGAAACTGCGCGGTAGGATCGCGAAAAGGATGATGATCACATAAAGCTGCGGGGTCGAGGCCCAGATTTCGATGATCCGCTGGAAAATAAGATCTGTGCGCCCGCCAAAATAGCCCTGCACCGCCCCCGCCGCGATGCCGATCACCGACGAGAGCGCCGTCACGATCAGCGTGAACAGCACCGACAACCGGAATCCATAGATCACCCGCGCCAGCACATCGCGCTTGGTGTCATCCGTACCCAGCAGATTTTGCCCATTGGGCGGCAGCGGGGCCGCACCGGGCCGGTCCACAGTGGTATTGTAGCTATAGGGAATGGGCGGCCAAATCGCCCAACCCTTGGCAATCTCTTCGCCCTCGACCACCCCATCCTCGGCATCCACAATCACGCCCTCGGGATCGTCAAAACAGATATCCAATCCACCCGACGCAATCAGACAACGCACCTCGGGGTCACGGTAAATCGCCTCGGTCTCGAAATCGCCACCAAACTCTGTTTCCGGATAAAACCTGAAAATCGGCATGTAGAGTTCGCCGCGATATTGCACGAGGATCGGTTTGTCATTGGCCACAAACTCGGCAAAGAGCGTGATGGTGAAAATCACCGAAAACAGGATCAGCGACCAATAGGCCCGATTGTTGCGCCGAAAGTTGCGCCACCGGCGTTGGTTGAGCGGCGAGAGACGGATCACCCGATCAGCCCTCCCGTTTTTCAAAGTCGATCCGTGGATCAACCAGCACATACATCAGGTCAGACAGGATCCCCACCACAAGACCAATGAGGCCAAAGAGAAAGAGCGTTCCGAACATCACCGGATAATCGCGCCCCACGGCGGCCTCAAACCCCAGCCGCCCCAGACCATCAAGGCTGAAAATCGTCTCGATCAGGACAGAACCGCCAAAAAACACTCCGATGAACACCGCCGGAAAGCCCGCAATCACGATCAGCATCGCATTGCGGAACACATGCCCATAAAGCACCTTGCGTTCGCTCAGCCCCTTGGCGCGCGCGGTCATCACATAGTGTTTCTTGATCTCGTCGAGAAAACTGTTCTTGGTCAACAGCGTCAGCGTCGCAAAGGCCGAAATGGTCGAGGCAAGAACCGGCAAGGCGATATGCCAGAGGTAATCGCCGATCTTTCCCAACAGGCTCAGTTGCTCGAAATTATCCGATGTCAGGCCACGCAAAGGGAAGATCTGGAAATAGCTGCCCCCGGCGAACAGCACCAACAGCATGATCGCAAACAGAAACGCCGGAATAGCATAGGCCACGATGATGACACCGCTGGTCCATGTGTCAAACTTGGTGCCGTCACGCACCGCCTTGGCCACACCAAGAGGGATCGACACGATATAGGCAATAAGCGTCGACCACAGGCCCAGCGTAATGGAAACCGGCATCTTTTCCAGAACCAGATCCAGCACTTCGATCTTGCGGAAATAACTCTCGCCAAAGTCAAAGCGCATGTAATTCCACATCATGTTGAAAAACCGCTCCAAGGGCGGCTTATCAAGCCCGAATTGCTCTTCCAGCTCCTTGATCAGTTCCGGCGGCAGGCCCCGCGCCCCAAGGTATTGGTCATTGCCGCCGGCAGCCCCCACCATCTCTTGCCCGGTGTCAGAGCCAGAGCCAGAAAAGCTCTCGAACACATTGCCCTGCCCCTGCATATTGGCAATCATCTGCTCGACCGGACCACCCGGCACGAATTGCACCAGAGCAAAGTTGATCACCATGATGCCAAAGAGCGTGGGCACGATCAGCAACAGCCGCCGCAGGATATAGGCCCCCATCTCAGTGGCTCCTCGGGATCACAGCGCGCCCGCGTCTTTCAACGCCTGCGCCTTGTCGGCGTCATACCACCAGAAATCCAGCACGCCCGTCGCATAGGGCGGCAGCGGGTCTGGGTAGGCATACATATCCCAATAGGCCACCCAGCTTTTGTCCAGATACCATGTCGGGATCATGAAAAACTCATAGCGCAAGGCACGGTCAAGTGCGGTCAAGGCCACGTCCTGTTCTTCCTTGCTGGCTGACTCGAGCGCGCGGTCAATGATCGCGTCGATCATCGGGCTTGCCAGCCCTGCCGGGTTGAACAGGCTGAACGCCGCTTCCTTGCTGCCATAACGCTGATGCAGGCCGGTGCCCGCCTCTAGAAACGCCACATAGCTGTCAAAGATCAGGTCATAATCGCGATCCCGTTCGCGGGCGGTGTATTGCGCGGCGTCGATCTTGTCGAACTTGGCCTCAATCCCCATCAGTTGCAGATTGCTCACAAAACTCTCGACCACCGCCGACATGGTGGCAGAGCCAGAGGCCGAAATCGGGATTTCGATCTTAAGCACCTCGCCCGCCGCATTTCGCCGCTTGCCATCACCGCCCACGGCCCAACCGGCCTCGTCCAAAAGCTTCATGGCCGCGCGCAGATTGCGCCGGTCATTCAGGCGCTCACCATCAGAGGTATGCGCCATCACCGCAGTCGCGGTCAGCATCTCTTCGGGCACGATATCGCCCAAGGATTGCAACAGCGCCAATTCCGCCCCCTCGGGCGCGCCCTTGGCCTCGAGCGGGGTGTCCTGCACAAAGGAGTGTCGCTGCTTGAAGAGGTCATATTGCAACGACGAATTGGTCCATTCGAAATTGAACCCCAGCGCAATCGCTTGCCGCACCCGCTTGTCCTGCAACTTTTCGCGGCCCAGATTGAAGACGAACCCCGAGGGTGTCGGCGGCAATCCATCGGGCAATTCCGCTTTGACCACATAGCCCGCATTGGCCGCCGGAAAATCATATCCGGTGGCCCATGTCTTGGAATTTCCCTCAGGCCGGAATGTGTAAATCCCCGCCTTGAACGCCTCGAACGCGGCATTGTCATCGGCAAAATACTCGATCCGGATGCGGTCGAAATTATGCCGCCCCTTGTTGATTGGCAGGTGCCAGCCCCAATACTCCGGGTTGCGCTCATAGACGATGTTGCGGTTCACATCATAGCTTTTGACCTGATAGGGGCCTGATCCCGGTGCCGCCTCCAGCCGTGGCTCATCCAGCCGCGCGCCGGTGTCCTCATACCATTTGCGTGGAAACACTGGCGTGCCGCCCACCTGATCAATCAGCGACCGGCGTGAAATCCCCTCCGCAAAGGTGAACTTGACGGTGTGATCATCCAGCGCCTCGGCGCTCAGCACCCGCCGCTTGACCGCATCGGCATAGGATTTCAGCCCCTGCTCCAGAAACAGGTTGTGTGAAAACACCACGTCATGCGCCGTCACCGGCGTGCCGTCGGCAAACTTTGCCTCGGGGCGCATGTGGAAGATTACCCATGTTTTGCCAGCGTCATATTCCAGGCGTTCCGCCAAGAGACCGTAGCCCTCGTTATAGCTGTCTCCCGGCAGTGGCTCGCCGCTCGCCTCGGACGCGCCCAGCAGGCTCTCGTAAACCATCCAAGACAGCCGCCCGGCCCGCCCCTGCCGCGCGTAGGGGTTCATCGAATCGAATGTACCAGGCGCAAAAAGCGAAATTTCCCCGCCCTTGGGCGCTTCGGGGTTCACATAGTCGAAATGCGCGTAATCGGCGGGGTATTTCAGATCGCCGTAAAACGAATAGCCATGAGACGAGATCACCTCATCTTGCGCCAAGACCGCCTGCGCCATCAGCGTCGCAATCGAGAACCCGATCATCGTCACCCGAAGCCGCCATGGCACCAGACTCGCAAAGGTTCGGGTTTTGGTCAGGGTGTTCCGTACGGTCATGCCATCCTCCTCCTGCCGCACCCATTATCTG
Source organism: Roseovarius mucosus (assembly GCF_002080415.1). NCBI lineage: Bacteria > Pseudomonadati > Pseudomonadota > Alphaproteobacteria > Rhodobacterales > Roseobacteraceae > Roseovarius > Roseovarius mucosus. Next base: position 1,525,089 of record NZ_CP020474.1, read on the forward strand.
GTGCTTCATCGCGTGCTGGCAAGCTAAGGAGGGGGCGCGTCTTGTTCAAGCGCCGATCCTGTCCTCTGCCTACGAAAAAGGCCGCCACCCAAACCGGGCAGCGGCCTTTTTTTCAATGTGGCGCGGCTCAGTTCGCGGCGCTTTGCAGGTAGCCGATCAAATTTGCGCGATCCGCCTCATCCTTGAGGCCCGGAAAGCCCATGCGATTGCCGGGCGCGAACGCACGCGGGTTTTCGATCCAGTCGCTCAACTTTTCAGGCGTCCATGTGCCCTCAAGGCCCTTGAGCGCGTCGGAATAGGCAAAGCCCTCGACGTTGGCGATGTCACGGCCCACGATCCCAAAGAGGTGCGGACCAGCCCCGTTTTTACCATCCTCCAGCTTGTGGCAGGCACCACAGCGACGATAGAGCTTTTCACCCTCAGCAATATCCGCCGCAGCCACGAGTGCCGCAAAATCGGATGCGCCGGCGTCCGCTGCAGGTTCAGCCGCAGCTTCTTCCGCTGCAGGCTCCGCTGCCGCTTCTTCCGCTGCAGGCTCTGCCGCCGCTTCCTCAGCCGCAGGTTCAGCCGCTGCTTCTTCCGCTGCAGGCTCCGCTGCTGCTTCCTCGGCTGCAGGCTCTGCTGCCGCTTCTTCTGCCGCAGGCTCCGCTGCCGCTTCTTCTGCCGCAGGCTCTGCCGCGGATTCTTCCACCGGCATTTCAAAAGTCGTGCCATCGGTCTGGTCGAGATAGGCGATCAGATCGGCACGATCCTCAGCCTTGCGCATCCCGGCATAGCCCATCGAGGTTCCGGGCGCGTAAGCCTTGGGGTTCTCCAGAAACGCATCCAGCTCAACCGGGGTCCAGACCTGCGCGACGGCAGTCAGAGCGCCGGAATACGAACCGTAATCGGCGACGCCGCCAACCTCACGTCCCACAACACCATAAAGATGCGGGCCCACTTTGTTTTCGCCATCAACCACCGCGTGACAGGCGGCACAGTTGCGGAACAGGCCTTCGCCATTGGCCGGATCAGCGGACGCCATCAACTCGGCGATGCTCGGGCCCTCGTCCACAACTTCTTCCGCTTCATCTGCGCCGGTGTCGATCACATAGCCCTGCGCATGATCCTCGCCATGGCCCCCGCCCACCGAATAGATAGACTCAGCGGCCCAATTGCCCAAAAGGAACACCAAGAGCGCGCCGCACAGCGCACCCGCGGTCTTTGTCATCGTCATTGTGTCAAACATAGGCCCGTTTCCATTTGATCCGTCGTTGGCCGCGTATCTATCCGCTTCCCCTACCGGCGCGCAAGGTGTAGTTTCCGCGACCAAACGCCCGACCGGCCCAAAAATACGGAAAATCACCTATGACCGACCGCATCGCCTTTCAGGGAGAGCTTGGCGCCTACTCGCATCAAGCCTGTCGCGAGACCTATCCCGAGATGGAGGCGCTTCCTTGTCGTACCTTCGAGGATGCAATTTCTGCCGTGCGCGAGGGACAAGCGGAGCTTGCCATGCTGCCGGTCGAGAACTCCACCTTTGGCCGGGTCGCCGACATCCATCACCTCTTGCCCGAATCGGGTCTGCACATTGTCGGCGAGGCGTTCGTGCGGGTGCATATCAACCTCTTGGCCCTGCCCGGCATACGCCTCGACGAAATCGAAAGCGCGATGAGCCACACCATGCTTTTGGGCCAATGCCGCGCCTTTCTTGAACGCCACGGTATCCACCGCGTGACCGGCGCCGATACCGCTGGCTCCGCCCGCCACGTCGCCGAAGCAGGACAGCCGGAAATGGCGGCCCTTGCCAGCGAACTTGCGGGCGAAATCTATGGCCTCGACGTGATTGCCCGGCATATCGAGGATCAGGGCAACAACACCACCCGCTTTCTCGTCATGGCGCGCGAACCGGATTTCGCGGCACGCGGCGAGAATGGCATGATGACGACCTTTGTCTTTCAGGTCCGCAACATCCCGGCAGCCCTGTACAAGGCGATGGGAGGCTTTGCCACAAACGGCGTCAATATGACCAAGCTCGAAAGCTATATGGTCGGCGGCTCCTTCACCGCGACGCAGTTCTATGCCGATATCGAGGGGCATCCCGATGATCCGGCTGTCGCCCGCGCGCTTGACGAGCTCGATTACTTCACCTCGAACGTCACAATCTTGGGCGTTTACCCTGCTGATCCGCGCCGACACGATACCGACTGAATACCGACGCTGTTTTTAGAGGGATCGCGTATACCGGTCCTCAACCTCTGCCGCGTATTCCGCCAGACGCACCTTGAACCGTTTGGTCAGGTTATTGCGTGCCAGCCGCAGCGATTGCATCATCAACCGCGCCGCCAAGGTGCGCGGCTGCAACACCAGCGTGACCGTCATCCGCGTCCGCCCCCGCGACAGCGCCACCAGTTCCACAACCATCTGCCCCTCAATCGCGGGCGAGATCACACCCAGCTTGATTCCATTGGGCGGATCATATTCAGCAACGGTCACATCAACCTTGCGCTGCTTGCCACGCAGTTTGAACACGGCATGCCAACTCATGCCGACCCCTGGCACCTTTAGCTTGTCAGTGCGCCGCACATCCGCGCCACGCCGCAAAGCCGAGCGCTCAAACCCTTGAAAGTCCGTTATTTCCTCAAAAACCCGCTCAATGGGGGCTTCAATGTCTTCCTTGCCGGTGAACTGCATCCCCAGACCGCCCTTTTCGGTTTGTTATCGCTTTTGCCCACGCGCATTGTTGCCTCAATCCAGACAGTCGGCAAGCCAGTTCTCAAGCAGGAAATGCGCAATCGCTCCCTTGCGCGCAGGCATCAGGAACGGATGCTCGCCAGCAAAAGCCGAGAGGATCTCTTCACGGCTCATCCACAGCGCGTCTTCAATCTCATGCGGATCAATCGTGATATCCTCGCTCAGCGCTTCGCCACGACAGCCAAACATGAGCGATGCGGGAAATGGCCAAGGCTGGCTTGCCAGATAACTGACCCGTCCCACCTTGATCCCTGCCTCTTCCCAGACCTCGCGACGCACCGCCGCCTCGATGGTCTCGCCCGGTTCTATGAACCCCGCCAAAAGAGAATACATCCCCTCGGGCCACCCCGGAGATCGCCCCATCAGAACCGAATTTCCACGCGTTATCAACATGATCACCACAGGGTCGGTGCGCGGAAAATGCTGACCGCCACAGTGATCGCAAGCCCGTTGCCATCCCGCGCGGATCATCCGGCTTTCTTTGCCGCAGCGCGCGCAGAACCTGTGCGTGAGGTGCCAGCCAAACACCGCCTTGGCCGTCGCTGCCAGCTCTGCATCGCGTGGGCTGAGCCGGGTCATCACCCGACGCAACTCGGCAAAGGCGCTTTCTTCTGGCAGGTCCGGATGCACCTGCTCGGAGGCATCGAGAAAGCTATCAAGCTGATCCGGTTCCAGCCCCGGTGGCACCCAAGCGGAAATGTCATGCGCCAAGATCAGGTCGCCACTCTCATCTCGCCCCAATAGGATCGGCGGCACCTTGTACCGTGTCAAAACAGGATGATCCGGCGCCAAAATGACCAACTCATCCAGCGTCTCTGCGCGCAAGAGCGGCTTACCCCGCCAGAGTACGATCGACCGCGCACGTCCCTCTGTCATCGCCGCCTGAAGCAAGCCTTCGTCAGAGCGTAGCTCATCCGCCCGGTCCAGCCCTGATCCCCCGAATGTAACCTGTTCCGACGTTCGCATCACGCGTCTCCTTTGCCTGCCCCTCTACACAACGCCCATGACCGCAAGACAAGCCCCAAGCGGCACAAAGCATGGGCACATGACAGTTTGCAACTTATAGTGTATTGCCCAGGACACGCAGACGTGCAAACCTGCCTAAGCCTCTGGCAACTATTATGATTGCAGCCAGCAAAGGCGGTTTGAATTCCACGGCACCTCCGGGCGTGAACCCGGCCTCAGAGCGTTGACGATTTGACCGAATCCACCATTACTCAGACGCACCCTTTATCCGCCTGTGGCGCCACCCTGCGCCTGCGGATATTGCAGACCACCGATGTCCACGGAAACCTTCTGCCTTTTGATTATTACACCAACCAGCCCGACCGCCCGTGGGGTCTGGCCCGGCTTGCAACACAGATAAAGCGCGCACGATCCGAAGTCGGAGCCGAAAATTGCCTGGTTCTGGACAACGGCGATTTTCTGCAAGGCACGCCGCTCACCGATCTTACTGCACAACCCGATAACGGTTGGACCGGACCACATCCAATCCTCGCGGCGATGAACGATATCGGCTATGATGCGGGTACAATTGGCAATCACGAGTTCAATTTTGGCCTTGAGTGGCTGATGGAAACGCTTGCTCAGGCACGCTTTCCCTTGACCTGCTGTAATGTGCTGACGCGCCGTGGCGGGACGCCGGTCGACGATACAACCCTTTTGCCACCCTATCTGCTGCTCAACAAGCAGATGCAGGATCGCGATGGTGGATCGCATAGTTTGCGGATTGGTCTGTTAGGCCTTGTGCCTCCACAAATCCTGACATGGGATCACGCCCGTCTGTCGGGCCGGATTGACGTGCGCGATATGGTCGAGAGCGCGCGGGCTTGGGTGCCCACCCTGCGCGCTTTGGGGGCGGATCTGGTTCTGCTCTTGGCCCATACCGGCATCGACCCCGGCCCCGACCGCCCCTTTATGGAAAACGCCGCCCGCGCGCTTGCCCGCCTGCCCGGCATCGACGCGCTTCTGGCAGGCCACAGCCACAAAAGCTTTCCCAGCACCGATCACAATGGCATAGCCGGAGCGAACGAGAGCAACGGCACCCTCCACGATACACCCTGCCTGATGGCGGGATTTCGCGGCAACCACCTCGGTCAGCTTGACCTGACCCTGACCCACGATGGCAACGCATGGCAGGTGACTGGGCATGACTCCCGTCTTTTGGCTGTGTCCAGCGCGCAACCTTGCCCAGCAATCTGCATCGCGGCCGACGCCGCGCATCGCCACACCCTCGCCCTCACAGCGCGTGAGATCGGCCAGACCGCGGCTCCACTCCACAGTTATCTCACCCTCTTGCGCGACGATCCGATCCTGCATCTCGTCAATGACGCACAGCGCCGCGCCTTGACTTTGGCCTTGGCCAATAGCCCGCACGCCGGGCTGCCGCTGCTCTCTGCCTCCGCCCCCTTCAAGAGTGGTGGGCGCGGGGGCCCTGCGCATTTCACAGATATTCCCAAAGGCCCGCTTCTTCTGCGGCACATCGCCGATCTCTATAGCTTTCCCAACACGCTCTGCGGTCTATTGGTTACGGGGGCAGACCTGCGCGACTGGCTGGAGCGCGCCGCCATCTGCTTTAACCAAATCAACCCCGGCCTGCCCGATCAGCCACTGCTTGATCCAAGCGTGCCGGGGTATGATTTCGATGTGATCGACGGGCTTAGTTATACCATCGACCTAAGTCAGCCAGCGCGTTACGATCTTTCTGGTGCGCTTATTCATCCCAAGGCGGCGCGCATCCAAGATTTATGCTTTGCGCGCAAGCCTGTCCGCCCAGACACGCCTTTCATCATTGCCACCAATAGCTATCGCGCGCATGGCGGCGGGCCGTTTGCGCCTCTGGCGGAACGAGGGTTGATCTACTCTGGCACCCGCACGGTGCGTGATCTGCTGGCCGATCATGTTGCGGCGGTGGGCCAGGTCGTACCGGCACCGCGCCCCACATGGCGCTTTGCGCCCCAGCCCGGAACCCGCGTCACGATAGAGACTGGCCCCGGCCTGCGCGCCCATCCCGCCGACATCGCCGCCTTGGACGCCGTCGACCTCGGCGTTACGGACGCGGGGTTCTTACGTCTCGGCATGCCCTTGCCGTTTGCCCAGCCTACCCTTGCGCATCCCGCAGCAGCGGCCTATATCACCCCTTGAGAGGTTGGCGCGGGCAGGCACCTCGCCAACCCGGTCAGGTCCGGAAGGAAGCAGCCGTAACGAGCCCCGCTTGGGTCGTTGTCCAGCCTCTCACCCTATCCCCCTTAGGTCACCAAAGAAAAAGCCCCGTTGAAAAACGGGGCTGTAGTTTCTCTTTCGTCACTATCTTTAGCAATGAAATATGCTCAGAGTGGTGGACAAAGTGAGCAAGATGCCGCACGCAAATGCGACCTTTACCCCCAAGATGCGGGGCAATCAATCTCACGCTCGCTCATTCGGTTCTTGGCCGCCGCGAGTCCTGTCTTTTCAGACAGGCATTTGAACAGCCCGCCGTTCCACGGTCAGCAGCGTTATAGAGCCGCCAATATCAAGGCGGGCAGGCCCAGCATACCTGTGCAAATGATGCCGATTGAAATTCCTAGGCCCTTGAACATTTGGTGTCTCCCACTTTGATGAATGCACCACTTGAAATTAGAGCAAAGCGCCGCAGTCCAATGCGGCAGGCTGCCGCAGCTTCCAAAAGCGCATCAAAAGCGACCTGACACATGGCTTTGAACGGACGGGGAAAACTGAGCCTTCACATGCCAAAAGAGTATCATGACGCGGCCAAGAACGCGGCTCTGCGGGCCCAGTCTTTTGCAGACTGAAACACTAGCCACCTTCGACCTAGGGGAATGATGTCGATTGGAGAGAAAGGGAGAACGACAGCTCTAGGTGTCGCCCATGTTACTCAGGATGCTCTCTGCATTGATGATGGACTGTGCAATCTCGGTGGTCGTTGTACGCTTTGCCATCGCTTGTTTGCGGATGAGATCATAGGCTTCGCGCTCGGTGATACCCCGGTGCCGCATCAGGATAAACTTGGCATCATTCACCTTCTGCACATTCTCAAGTTTTTCGCGCAGCTTCGACAGATCCTTTTCATAGCGCATTTGTTCAGATTGAAATCGCCGAGCCATCAACATGCTGCTCAGCACGCCTGCTGCGCGCACGGGTTTCATCAATACCGAATGTGCGCCAATCTCTAGGATGACATCCAACGTGGATGGGTTTTCATAGCCGACAATGGCAATCGTCGTGATCGGGCGCTCGCGCCGGTCAAGAAATGCTTTCAATTCCTGAGGTGATTGGTCCGTGACGTCTACGAAAACCATATCGAACTTGTCCGGTAGGGTCCGGGGTAGCGGCCACATATGTTCGAAACTACAGCCGATCCTGTTTACCTGCTGCAAAAGCTCATCTGCGCTACGGTCACGCGGATGCACCAAGAGAACGTTTTGATCCCGTAAGTCCTGGATCAGGTCATGCATGACGCCCGCCGCTTGTCGTTACCTTATGCGTGCGAAAGCTCCAATCATGGATCGCCGGGTAAACGAGATAGGGGTCCGGCTTGATCGCGCGACGCACCTTGAGGTCGATTTCAAACTCTCCCTCAGAGTTGACCACAGCTATCCGGGATTGCAGATAGGTGTGGTTATTGTCCGGATCGACCTTGATCTGGCCTTGGGGCGCATCGAAGGCTTCGCCCAACAAGGCCTCTCGCAGGCAATCAGTATCCATTTCCCCGGTCTCCTCTAACGCTGCCGCGAACAGATGCACCTGACTATAAGCCGCTTCGCAGCAACTGGTGACATCAATAGTGGAACCGAATTTCTGTTCATAGGCCTTCAGAAAGCGACGGTTTGCCAAGGAACTGATCGACCGGAAATAGGGGGCGGCTGTGATGTGGCCAACGGCGGCCTCAGCGCCGATAGCGCTGATTTCCCCTTCGTTCGTGGTAAGACTGGCAATCGGACAAACCCGTCCATCGCCACCCACAGCATGATAGGCACGGTAGAACTCGATGCAGGACTGACCCACGATTGTTGAGAAGATCGCATCTGGCTGCGCATCCCGGATTTCATCGAGCACAGCGCGGAACCCCTCGGCGCGCGTCTCAAGATCAAAATACCGCTCGCCAACGACTTCGCCACCACCTTGCCTTAGGACATTGCGCATCACACGATTGGATTCGTAGGGGTAGATGTAGTTGGAGCCGACAAAGAAAATCCGCTTGCCGTAAGCGCTCATCAGGTAGTTCGCTAGCGGCACACTGTTCTGGTTCGGGCAGGCCCCGCCATAGATGACATTTGGCGAATATTCAAAACCCTCATAAAGCGTGGGATAAAAGAACAGGGCATTCCGGCGCTCGACGACTGGCAAAACCTCTTTGCGCGACGACGACATGTAGCAGCCGAAAATGACGCTTACCTTGTCGTCCACGATCAGGCGTTCGGCCAACTCTCCGTATTGGGTCACAATCGAGCCGGGGTCATAGCTGACCGCCTCAAGTGGGCGTCCGCGCACACCGCCGCGCGCGTTGATCTGATCCAAGGCGAGCAACGCGCCATTCAGCTGCGACTGTTCAATGATCGAGGTGACGCCCGTCGTTGAAAAGAGCAATCCGATCTTCCAGCTTTCCTTTTGTGTCACGTATTGATGCCTTCATTCAGGAGTATTGGAACTGGACCTGGCCATCTTTATGATCTGCGAACACCAAGGTCATAGCCTGACCAGAGGCGGGTGCATCCGGGGCGGGCCCGTCAAGCAGAAAACCTGCCAATGGAAATTCTAGGTTGCGCCGGATGGCCCGGCGTAGCCCTCGCGCGCCGAACCGCTTATCATATCCCTCTACCGAAAGAAAATCCCTCAGGGTTGTGCTGATACTCAACGACAGTTCATGTTTCCTGAGCCTACGGTTCAACCTGGCCATCTCGACATCAACCAGAGCTGGCATCTTGTCGCGTGATATCCAGTTGAATGTATCAACATGATCTATCCGGTTGACAAGTTCTGGTGGGAACCGATCCAAGAGGCTGTTCATCACGATATCGTGGGCACGTTCACGCCGTGACTTGCCAGAGTTCCTGATACGCTGCCAAAGATTACCGCTGTGCTCATCCAAGGCCATCAGTTCCCGAGCCCCGAGGTTCGAGGACATGAACACAAGCGCATTTCGGAACGAGTAGGTGCGTTCGCCAGAGGCCACAGTCAAAAGCCCGTTATCAAAGACATTCATGAGGGCGAGCACGACCTCATTGCTTGCCTTTTCAAGTTCGTCAAATAGGACAAGCCCCGGCAAGTTGCGTGTGCCCTCGATTTTTTCCTGATCGAGAATGGTCGTCCCTTCTTTAGACCCCACATAACCCGGCGGAGCACCGGTAAGGGCAGCGGCGTAATGCTCTTGCGAAAGCGTATTCATGTCGATCCTGCAAAACGCATCGGCATCCCCGTAGAGCGCACGCGCCAAGGTGCGAACGGTCTCGGTTTTACCAACGCCAGTTGGCCCACAGAACAGAATTGTCGCCAAGGGTTTGCGGGGGTCTCCGATATCGGCGCGGACCACCTTGAGAATTTCCAAAAGCTGTTCGAGACTTTCGTCCTGCCCGATTATGGCCGCCCGCAACTCGGCTTCGACCTGGTCGAGGTCAAAAGTAAACCGAGTTTGCAAGCCTGCGTTTGGTGTCGGGCCCTTGGTAGACGATGCGCCAGTCATACGGGCATTCTCGTCGGCCAGTGCTGACGCAAGTTTTTGCTGGCGGGCAGTGTCGTGCAAGCGGTCCGTCAAAAAAGGCATGGCATTTCCAGAAGCTTAGAGAGGAAATGGAACGGCGCATTGAGGCGCCGTTCCCAATGAGGGCAAGAGGCCGGTCAATTCGCCTCTTTTTCCTTGGCCCCCGTTGGCAAGCCGCCGACCGGACAGCATGCCACACCCACAGTTGTGCGGGTAAAGGATTCCACCTGCTCTCGGGTTTTCTCTGCGTCGTTGACCCAGTTTCGGTAGAATTCAAACGGGCATTCGGCCACGCCCTTGTCACCATCGCCCGAGGCATGGATGCCTGTGTAGCCACGATGCAAAAGCTTGAAGAGATGGTTTTGCGACTGGTCATTGGCGCGGGCATCACGGATCTCAGGAATAGAGAGCTGTGCATACTGGATGCCCATTTCCTCTTCGCCACATTCGCCCAAGGTGCGCCCATCAAAGCCGATGATCGCCGAATGGCCAAAGTAGCAATAGACCCCGTCAAACCCCGCCGCATTAGCGACAGCGACATAGGTGTTGTTGGCCCAAGCCATGGCCTTGGCCATGATCACCTGCTGGTCCTTGGCCGGATACATATAGCCCTGGCACCGCACGATGAGTTCCGCACCTTTCATGGCGCAGTCCCGCCAGATTTCGGGATAGTTGCCATCGTCGCAGATGATAAGGCTGACCTTGAGTCCCTTGGGACCATCGCAGACATAGGTCTTGTCACCGGGATACCAGCCCTCGATCGGGTTCCAAGGCAGCACCTTGCGGTACTTCTGCACGATTTCACCCTTGTTGTTCATCAAGATCAGCGTGTTGTACGGGGTTTTCTTGGGGTGATCTTCATGGCGTTCGCCAGTGATCGAGAACACGCCCCAGGTGTTCGCCTTGCGGCAAGCCGCCGCAAAGATCTCGGTCTCCTCGCCGGGGATGGTGGCTGCGGTCTCCATCATCTCGTCGGGGTCATACATAATGCCTTGGGTGCTGTATTCCGGAAAAATCACGAGATCCATACCGGGAAGCCCCCGCTTCATGCCGACGATCATGTCCGCAATCTTGTGGGCATTTTCAAGAACCTCGGCCTTGGTATGGAGCCGGGGCATCTTGTAATTCACGACCGCCACGCCAACCGTGGTATCGCTGCTGGAGATGTCACCATGTCTCATGTCTTTTCCTTTCCTTGATGCGCTTCATTGCTGATTGCCTGACCTTCAGAAGGTCAGGTGCTTCTCCACGACAGAGTCGGTGAGATCCTTGCTGAGCCCGCTTAGAACAACGCGGCCCTTGTCGAGCACCATGAACCGGTCAGATGCTCGGCGGGCAAAGGGGACGTTCTGTTCGACCAGAATGATCCCAAGTCCGCGTTCTCTATTCAGGCGGATAATGGCGTCCTCGATCTGTTTGACGATGTTGGGCTGGATGCCTTCGGTCGGCTCGTCGAGGATGAGGATTTTGGGATCCATCGCCAAGGCCCGCGCAATGGCCAGTTGCTGCTGTTGTCCGCCCGACAGATCGCCGCCCTTGCGCCCGATAAACTCGTCGAGAATTGGGAACATCTCAAAGAGGTAGTCGGGAATTTCCCGCTTGCCGTCAGGACGGGCAAAAGTGCCCATCACGATGTTTTCCCGAACCGTAAAGTTCGGAATGATCTCGCGACCTTGCGGGATATACGCGATGCCCAGCTTTGCCCTTTGCGATGTGCTTCGGCTCAAAAGGTCCTGTTCGCCAAAAATGAGCCCGCCATCGCAACGGTCTGTTAGCCCCATGATCGACTTGAGAAGTGTCGTCTTGCCAACGCCGTTCCGCCCGAGGATTGCCAAGAACTCGCCGGGCTCCAAGTCAAACGAGACGCCCTGTATCACCGGGCTCTTGCCGTAGAAGGAATAGAGGTCCTTTGCCTGCATGGTTTCCATGATCAATGCCCCAGATATGCGGTTTTGACGTCTTCGTTGGTCTCGATCTCTTGGATCGTACCCTGCGCCAGCATGGCCCCACGGTTCATGACCACAATCCTGTCAGCGACGGTGCGCACAAAGGACATGTCATGCTCGACGACGATCAGTGTGTGACTGTCAGAGAGCACACGAAAGATTTCGGCTGTGCGCTCGGTTTCCTGAATGGTCATCCCTGCGGTGGGTTCATCCATCAGGATCAACCGACTGTCCTGCGCAATCAGCATGGCAATTTCGAGCCATTGGGTCTCGCCGTGAGACAGGTTTCCCGCAAGATCGTTTGCCTTTGCCTCCAGCCCGACACGTTCGAGGATGGGGGCCGCTGCATGCCCGTCTGACAATGCAAAACGCGTGAGAGCGTGCCAGATTCCCGGTCGACGCGACCGCGCGACTGACAGATTTTCGGCAACGGTCAGTTCCTTGTAGACGGACGGCACCTGAAACTTGCGCCCGATCCCCAGACGCGCGCGCCGGAACTCCAGCATCTGTGAGATTTCCGTACCTTCAAAACGGATCGAGCCGCCTGTGGGTTGTGTCTTGCCGCAAATCAGGTCAAGCGTTGTCGATTTGCCAGCGCCGTTTGGACCAAGAAGGCAAAGGATCTCGCCTTGGGCCACATCAAAGCTCAGCCCATCAACGGCGCGCAATCCGCCAAAATCCACTTGCAGGTTCGTTACTTGCAGTTGGCTCATCGCTATCGCTCCTGTCCAGATTTGACCGGCTGTGCGCCGCGATTTGGGGTGGAAGAGGGCGTGCGATCTTTGCGCATGCCCTGGCACAGCCCTTGCCAAAGGTCGCTGATCACCCCGTGAAGCCCACGCGGCATAAACATGACGACCAGAACAAAGATCACGCCAAGCATCAGGTTCCAGCCTTCGACGAACACGTCGGAAAGGCGCCCTTCGAGCAGGTTGACGATAATCGCGCCAATCGCCGCTGCGATGACCGAGTCCCGCCCGCCCACTGCGCACCAGATAACGATGGCCAAGCTGAACGAGACGCTCATGTAAGTGGGCGAGGCAAATTCCAGCACCAGCGTGTAGAGCATGCCAGACCAACCAGCGAGCGCGGCCGAAATACAGAAGATCACCGTCTGGTAATTGGCCACGTTATAGCCAAAGAACCGCGTACGATCTGCATCCTCACGGATGGCGCGCAGGATCAAGCCGAACTTGCTGTGCGTGAGATAGAGGCCAAACGTAACCGCCGCCATCAAGCAACCGGCAACAAGGTAGTAAAAGCCCACTCCGTAGGTATCGACCGTCCATCCCATCAGGCTGAGTGGGGCCAATCCCGTCAGGCCGTTTTGCCCGCCCGTGATCCCTTGCTGCTCGATCACGACCAGTTGAAACGCCACCAAAAAGGCCAAGGTGATGATCGCGACAAAGACGCCGGCAATTCGCGCGCGGAACATGAAGATCGCAATCAGCCCCCCCACGAATGCCGGCACCAGGAGCCCGGCCAACAGGGTAAAGCCGAGAGAGTGGAACGGAACCCAAAGCAACGGCAGTTCCGGAACATTGTTCCAGCCCATGAAATCCGGCAATGCCTCGCCGCTGGCCTTCAGCTTGAGATGCATGGCCATGGCATAAGATCCCATGCCAAAGGTTGCAGCCTGACCAAGGTTGAGCAACCCCGCGCTTCCCCAAGACAGGGCAAGGGCCAGTGAAACAATCGCCAATGCGAGATAACGGGCAAAGGTATTCAGCTCAAACCCGTCAAAGCCCATCAGCGCGGGAACACCAAGCACGATCACAAGGGCAAAGAGGACCAGTGCCGCGAGGTCATAGTATAATCTGGTTGTCATAGTGCGCTCCTCAACGGCGGGTATTGGATGGGAAGAGGCCACGCGGGCGGAACCGGATCAGGACGATAATCCCCGCAAGGACCGCGATGCGCCCCAACGTGTCATTGAACAGCATTGAGAACAGCGCCGTTGCCTCTCCGATAAGAACGGATGCGGTGGCCGCCCCCAAAAGACTGCCAAGGCCCCCGACGATGACGACAAGAAAGGCATCCACCACCAGGCCAGTGCCCATGGTAGGGATTGTGCTGAAAAGCGGGGTGATGAGTGCGCCGGCGATGCCCGCAAGCCCCGCACCATAGGCAAAGGTGAATGAGTATATATTCTTTGCCTCTATCCCGTAGCATTCAGAAATCTTGCGGTTCTGAATGACGGCGCGCAGCTTCATGCCAAACTCTGTCTTGGTCATGAGTGCCCAAGACGCGGCGAGAACGGAAAGCGAGAAAACGATCACAAACAAGCGGTAGTTTGACATGATCAGGCCGCCAATCTGAGTGTTTCCACTCAGGATCTCGGGGCCTTTGACAAAGCGCGACTCGGCGCCGACCGACAGACGCACCAGTTGTTGCAGGATAATGCCGATCCCCCAGGTCGCTAGGATCGTGTCCAGAGGGCGGTGGTAAAGGCGTTGCACGATCACCTTTTCGATGATCCAACCCACAGCGGCGACGGCGATAAAAACAAAGGGCAGCGCCACGATGATGCTAAAGCCGGCATAGCTCTGCAGGGCCCATGCCGCATAAGCACCCAGCATCACGAACTCGCCATGCGCAAGATTGATGACACCCATCGCACCATAGATGATCGCCAACCCCAGAGCGATCATGAGCAGGATCGAAGCCATGCTCAGCCCTGCGAATAACTGATTTAGTATCACGTCCATCGAGACACGCCTCTCGCTGGCCCGGCCCAAATAGAGGGGCCGGGCGATCCGTATTCTTGTTGTTGACGACGTTCGGCCTTGCGGCTCAGCCTTCTACGAGGCCCTGACCCGTGCAGCGCTGCCCCTCATAGGCGGCATAAGGCAGGGGTGCGACGCGGCTCTGGGACTGAACCACAACCTCGGCCTGACCGTTGGCTTGCCACTGACCGATCTTGGGCCAGAGATGGGTGTGCAGGTTCTCATCAATCAGCACCTCACCTTGGGGGGCGGTCAGTGCCAGACCAACCGCGGCGTCGCGGATCGCCTCTGGGGTGATGTTTGACGGGTCGAGCTTCTCTAGAGCGGCCTTGAATTGGTACACTTGAAAGTAGGCCGCTTCGCTGACGAAATGCGTCACCTGATCCCCGCCATATCGGGATTTGTATGCCTCGACAAAGCGCTCGTTTTCCGGCGTCTGAGTGCCCATGAAATAGGGCGCGGACGAGAAGTGACCGGCAGCCGCCTCTCCGCCAATGGCCTTAACCTCGACCTCAGAGCGTGTAAGGCTGATGACCGGCATCTTGGCCGGGTCCAGTTCTGCGGCATGATATTGCCGGGCAAAGGCCACATCGGAATCACCGACCACGGTGGCAAAAATCACGTCTGGTTCCTCGGCGCGGATGCGATTGATGACCGAGCTGAAATCGGAATGACCCAACGGCACATATTCTTCGTGCACCACCTCGCCGCCATGCTTTGCCAACAGGGTCTTGCAGTAATTGTTCTCTTCCTTGGGATAGACGTAATTGTTGCCGATCATGTAGAAACGCGGCCCGAAATTCTCGATCGCCCAGGGGATCAGATCGTCCTGCTGCTGGTTCGGTACAGCGCCGCCATACATGACGTTGCGCGAGCACTCGCGCCCCTCGTAGAGCGTCGGATACCAGTAAAGGTTATTGCGTTGCTCAGTCACCGGCAGAACCGCCTGCCGACTGGCCGAAGTGTAGGAGCCGAACACGCTGACGCATTTGTCGCGGATCATCAGACGACGCGCCCGGTCGGCATAGGTTGCGGGATCAGAGGCGGGATCTTCGATGATCGGACGCAGTTGCATGCCATGCACACCACCGGCGGCATTGATTTCCTCAATCGCCATCAAGGCCGCATCATGCAGCGTGCTTTCGACAACAGCCACCGCTCCGGTGAGGGAAAAAAGCAGACCCACGGGAATGTCGCTGCCCTGCGCTGCGGCGCGGCTCAGCGTCGAAAGAAGTGCCGGGGCGGAAAGCGCACTGCCCATCCCAACCGCACTGACCCCTCCTAGAAAATCACGACGTTTCATTCAGACTTCTCCTCTGTTGGAACCGAGCAGCCGTTTGATTCGGCAACGAAAAAAGGCCCTTCAACGCGGTGTGAACCGCAGTTGAAGAGCCTCTTTGCTCATATTGGCTTTTTAGACTCGCAATTGAGCCTGTAATAATCGTCAAGCAGAACGCTTATTTTTGCAAGATTATTTATTTGTTTAATATCATTCGTTTACACACAGAGTTTTCGCAAAGGTCACTTGAGTTTCTAAAAACTGCACCCGCCCGAAATCTTGATTTCAGAGGTGCAGATTGATCAGAAACACGGCAAGTTTCAGAATACTTGTCCGTTCCGATTTGAGGCGAAACATCGACAGTTAGGTCGTCACCGCAGGATAGGGTGGGATATCGCATCCGGCTCGTTTTGGGTAATCTTGCCAGAGATCCCCGGGCGTTCTGGAGGTCGCGCCCGGGGATGCGGGGGCACTCACAAACCCCTGCCGACCTAGGAAGGCTTGGTCGCTCTGGGCCCGGTTGAGGCCCTTCCATAAAGACAGAATTTGAGTAGAATTTAAAGAGATTTCACGCAAATAATGAGACAGAGAGTCTCGATTACCTTGAAAAATCTCAGGGGGAAGTACTGTGAACACAAGAGCGAGCGGCTCTCATTAAGCTCAACAAGCAATCTTATCCGCGTCAAATCGGTGGCGCGGCGCGTTCGGTCATCAATTGGCGGGCCGTGACCCGTTCGCGGTGGATCATGTAAAGGCCCGAACCGATGATGATGGCAATCCCCGTAAGGGTAAGCGCATTGGGGAAATCGCGAAACACCAGATAGCCCAGCAATGTCGCCACCGGCAGCTCTAGATATTGCAGAGGTGCCAGCGTGGCCGAAGGAGCAAGGGACAGCGCATACGTCATCATCATATGGCTCAGCGTGGCGAAAAAACCGACCCCCAGCAACCACAGCCATGCAATGCCCTCTGGCCAGACCGGATCGAGCATCTCAATCCCCGTGCCCTCGGCCAGTATCACCACCGGGAGGCAGAGCAGGCTGGCGATCAGGCCGGTGTGGAACTGCAACGTGACGGGATGCATCCGCCGTGACAGCCCGCGTGTCACCAGAATGTAGAACGCAAACCCAACCGCCGTGCCCAGCGGAAACAGCGCCACCGCGCCAAAGGCCGCGAAGCTGGGCTGGATCACCAAGAGGACGCCCACAAAGCCCACCATCGCGGCGCCCACGCGGCGCGGGCCAACATCTTCGCCCAAGTAGAACTTGCCCACCAAAAGCACGATGAACGGGGCAACGAACACAATCGCCAGCGCATCGGCCAGTGGCATCACGCGGATCGCAGCGATGAAGCAGAAGGTGGAGACAAAGAGCAGCACCGCACGAAAGAGCAGTGCCAGCCAGTGCGCGCGCGGCACCCGCAGGGACAGGCCCATGATCAAAACAAACGGCGTCATCAGCGCGCATTGCACGATAAATCGCGCGGCGGTGATCTGTCCTACTGGTACGCTGGTCGATGCCAGCTTGGCCGCCACATCGAGGAGGGGTGCTGTCACGCAAAACCCAAGCATCAGGGCGACACCCGCTAGAATGCGGTCGGTCGACGGGGAGGCGGAGGAGGTATTGGTCATGGCCATCGCATAGGGTGCTGCCCCGCGCGCGTCTATCCTTTTTGCGACGCATGGCTTAGCCTTGATGTAGAGACAGCCGGTGTGTCGCAGTGTGATTGATTGAACCTGTAACAATCTGGTGAAACTCTGCGCACATCTTTTAGGGGAGTCGCGCAGTTGCATATTCTGAGATCACTCGGCCCAGCCGTTGCCCGGGTTTCCGGCGCGGAGGCTGTGCGCGCAGGCGTTGGAGCGCTCATTGGCCTCGGACTGACCGGGCTTTTCCTTCTGTCGCCACAGATTGATCTCGATCTGGGCCTGTTTCTTGTGGCCCCCTTTGGTGCATCGGCTGTCCTTTTGTTCGCCGTGCCAAATAGCCCCCTTGCACAGCCTTGGTCCGCCATAGTCGGCAACACTGTTGGTGCTCTTGTCGGGGTGGCCGTATGCCTTGTCGTGGGGGACATCGCCCTCAGGATCGCATTGGCTGTTGGTCTTGCGATCACGGCGACAATCTTATGCCGCGCGCTGCATCCTCCGGCAGGTGCCGTGGCGATGACTGCCGCCATGTCGCCAGAGGCAATTGAACATCTGGGTTTCTGGTTTGCCCTGGCCCCTATCGCAATCGGAACAACCGCGCTTGTCGTGCTCGCGACTGGATACGCGAGACTTACCGGGCGGCATTATCCGTTCCGGCAATTCGATGATCCAAGCAACCATCGCACAGAAGATCGCAATCCTACAGAGCGGCTTGGCCTTTCAGAAGGCGAGTTGACCAGCATCCTTGAACGCTTCAGTCAATCATTCAACCTCGGTGTCGAGGATCTGGCTCGGCTCATCGGTGCGGCGGAACTTCAGGCCGCTGCGCATTCCGCAGGCCCCTTGACGGCACAGGACATCATGTCGCGCAATCTTGTCACGGCCAATCCAGACACCACGCTTGGTGAGATCGCGGATATCTTCAGAAAGCATCGATTCACGTCGCTTCCCGTCGTGGGGCCTGACACAAAATTCCTGGGCGTCATCTTTCAGATGCATCTCATCAGTCAAGCCAGAGAAGATGCGCTGCGCCTGCATCGTGGCTTTTTGCCATCCTTTAAGCGCCTTTTGGACCGTGATCGAGCAGGACCGATGACGGCAAGTGACATCATGAGCGTCGCAGTCCCGCGCGTGACGACCAATACCCCGATCGGAGCACTCCTCCCCATTATGGCAGATGGTGATACTGATGCTGTTCCCGTCATAGAGTACGGAAAAATCGTTGGCATTGTCACAAGAACAGACCTTATCGCCGCACTTGCCCGACGCGCTGCGCGGTCCTGACACATCATGCCTGGGCCTGATGCTGATCTGACGAGTCGCAAGTATGTGGTAAGACAAGAACAGCGCGGCCCCGGCTTTGCGCAAGGCCTTGATAATACGTAAATATTCCACATCGAATACGGTGGGGTGGCTTTAAGAACCCAAACTTCGCTTGATGATCGTGTTAAGTGACGATCGCTGCCCAGCCTCTCACCTTTTCGTTGGAAGCTTTCGCGATGTAGGCACTAGCCGCAGTAGCGGGATCGCACGTCGCGGCGTTGCGGCACTTCGTAGTCAGGGCCAACTGCACGCCTGTCCTCGCGCGGACGGATTATTGGCCGCGGGAAATCCGGCCGGAAGGATTGGCAGATACGCTGCTCCGTTATCTGCGCTTCTGTACCACGGCCCCGCAGGTCAACGATATGCCCTGCTTTGGTGCCCAGCCCGCGCGTCTCGAACCGCAACACCCGGCGCAGTTCAAAGACCTCAGTGTCAGGCCCCTCACCAAAAAACAACGCCTCTCCCTGCCAGTGCTTGCCACTTGCAAATCGCAGCCGGTATACGCCCGGCGGGACCAACACTCTAAAAAACGCGCCGCCGCGGATATAGGCGGCCAAGGCCTCTTTTCCGGTCTCGGCGTCAATTAAAGTGACGACATGATCACGCCCTGGCAAGGTTTTGACCTGAAGGGGGAAAACGGCAGGCAAGCCGGTCTTGTTCCACAACAGCCCAGCGGGCGGCGGTGCCACATCACCCGCGCGGGCCCCCGACACCGCAAACCCGAGGCACAGCAGCAACGCCAAGACGATGGGCAAAGCGCTTCTCATAGCTTGCGTAGATAGGCCCAAGACACATGCCCCCGCAGCCCACGCGCCCGCTCCAGTGATACTTCACACCAGCGAGTGCCGCCCGTCTGTTGACAGCTATGCACCCGCAGCACCGTGCCATTCGGTAGGCCTACGATCACGTCATAGCCAATACCGGGCCCTGCCCGCATCTTGAGCATGTCGTCGCCCTCGACGCCGTGCACCTCAAACCGGCCAAGCGAGGCGGCAGTCGCCGGGGCCGCTCCGAGGAGTGCCCCAGACAGAAGGCCGACCAGAACGATGATAAGAGCCCTGCGCATCGCACTCTCCCGTTAATTGATGCGTTCAGTTCTACCCTCTGACACCCGGAAACGAAATAGCCAGTGCAACCGCGCCGGTTCTTCGACCTAGAGCATCTCTCCGCCGTCGATCACAAGCGCCAGACCGGTCACAAAGCTGGAGCGGTCGGAGGCCAGATAAACAATCCCATGCGCGATTTCTTCGACACTGGCCCATCGCCCCATCGGGATAGACCCGGCAACGTAGGATTCGAGCGCCTTGCGCCCGCCCATCTGCGTCTCGAACCCGGCATTGAACGGCGTATCAACAAAGCCGGGGCATAGCGCGTTGAAGCGAATGTTCTCGGCCGCATAATCCACTGCCATCTGTTTGACCATCGCCACGGCGGCATGTTTGGTCGTGGCATAAGACACCATACCCCGATCATACTGACAGCCGGAATTCGAGGCCGTGACGATCACCGATCCGCCACCCTGCGCGCGCATCGGGGCAATGACCGCGCGCGACAGAACGAAATGCGCCCGCACATTGAGCGCCCAAGCAGCATCCATCTGCGCAGGTGTCACATCCTCGGCCCGCCCCGGTATCTGAATACCCGCGTGGCTGTGCAAGACGTCGATCCGTCCCCAATCCGCGACCACCTGCGCGACCATCGCAGCGCATGCCGCATCCTCTGTCACATCAAGCGCAAAGGCTGCCCCCCGTCCGCCTGCCGCTTCGATCTGCGCCAAGGTCTCTTGCGCCAGTCCGCCATCCAGATCGGTGACAATGACCACCGCCCCCTCGCGGGCCATCGCAACAGCCCCCGCCCGGCCAATCCCTGACCCCGCCGCCGTGACCAGTGCGATACGATCCTTGAGCATCCCTGCCTCCTGCATTCGGTCAGCGCCCTGCGCGCGGCGCACCGGGCCGCAACAGCACTTGCGCGATGATCAACAGTGTCAACGAGGCCACCATCACCATCGTGCCAATCGCATTGATTTCAGGCGTCACGCCCCGGCGGATCGACGAAAAAATATAGATCGGCAGGGTCGTTTCGGACCCTGCGACAAAGAAGGCCATGATGAAATCGTCAAAGCTGAAGGTGAAGGCCAACAGAAACCCCGCCAGAATAGCAGGGGCGATCTGCGGCAGCGTCACTTGCACAAAGGTCGCCACCGGACCGGCCCCCAGATCGCCAGAGGCCTCGATCTGCGCGCGATCAAAACTCTCAAGCCGCCCGCGCACCAGCAGGATCACCAAGGACATGGTGAACATGCCATGCAGCCCGATAAGCGACCCCATGCCCAAAGACAGCCTGCGGCCACTCATCGCCTCAAGCCACGGATTGATCAGATCGAACACCGTCACCAATGCGATCAGCGTGGCAATGCCGATCACGATGCCGGGGATCATCACCGCAACCTGAACCAGCGTGTCGAAAAACACCCGCAACTGCCCCCGCATGCCGGTAAGCGCCAGCGCCGCCATGGTGCCCATGACCGTCGCCAACACCGCTGACAGAAACGCCACCTTAATCGAGGTCCAAAGCGCCTCCATCACAAAGGGATTGCTCAGCGCGCGGCCATACCATTCGGTTGAGAACCCCTGCATCGAACTCGCCGACCGCCCGGCAGAAAAAGAGAACAGCGCAATGATCCCGATGGGCAGGTAGAGAAATGCAAAGACGGCAATGGCATAGGCTCTCATAACATCCTCACATCAGCCCGATATCGTCGCGGCCCGCGCCAAACCGCCGGACCGCCCGACTGTAGAGAGCGACCACGATCAGCATGATCACAATCAGCGCCACCGCCACTGCCGATCCGAAGGCCCAGTTGCGCGACTGCAAAAAGAGATCGACCAGCGCATTGCCAACAAAGAACACCTTTCCGCCACCCAGAATGGCCGGGATCAGAAATTCGCCGGTCAGCAGGATGAACACCAGCATAGAGCCTGTCAAAACGCCCGGCATCGACAGCGGCAAAGTGATCTGTAGAAAACTGCGCCACGGTGGCGTGCCCAGATCCGCCGCCGCCTCGAGCAGGCTGCGATCCAGCTTTTCCAGGGCCACGTAGATGGGAAAGACCATTAGCGGCAGATAGCCATAAACAATCCCAACCAGCACCGCAAAGGGTGTGTTGATCAGCCGGATATCGCCCAGCCCCACCGCCTCCAACAGCGCCGGGATACCATTGCCCCCAAGCAGATAAATCCACGCATAAGACCGGATCAGGATCGAGGTCCAGAACGGCACGATCACCAGAATTAGCAGCGTCGTCTTCCATCGCGCCGACACTTTCAACGCCAGATAATAGGCCAGCGGATAGGCAATGAATAACGCCGCCAGCGTGCCCAGCGGCGCCAATGTCAGGGTGTTGCGAAACGCGGCAAACCGGGCGGGCAGGTTGGCATATTGCTCCAACGTAAAGCCCGGCGCATAGCCGCCAATCGGATTTCGCTCGCCAAAGGAAAAAACGAGGACGACGGCCAAAGGGAACAAGAGCAGCACACCATACCAGATGCCCGCAGGCATCAGCAGCAGCGCGCGCGCCCGTGTCCGTGTCATGGCCATCGCCCTTGGTCCTCTGATCAGGCTGACTTGAACCGGGCCATCAATTCGGCGCGGTTGGGATCGGTCAGCGTGACCGCCGCGCCGAACTCCAGCGCATTAAGCGCCTCTGCCGCCGGGTACAGGATGGGATCATTCAGCAACTCTTCGGGCAAAAGCGCATTGGTGCGCGCATCCGCCACCGGATAGCCATGCGCCAAGGCCTCACGCGCATTGACCTCGGGCGCGAGCAGATAATCGATCAGCGCATAGGCCGCCTCGCGGTGCGGCGCGCCAACCGGAATGGCATAGTAATCCGACCAGATTTCGCCCCCCTCCTTGCCCAAGGCAAAGGCGATTTCGGGAAGGTCAGTATTGAGCTGCTTGCCATCCCCCGTCCAACACATCGTAAGCCAAGCATCGCCGTTGCGCATTGCAGGCTGATAATCCGAGGAGATCGCAAAGAGATGCGGCTTGACCTCGATCAGCAACTTTTCAGCCTCGGCCAGTTCCGCCGGATCAACCGAATTAAAGCTATAGCCGAAATAGGCCAACGCATTTCCGATGGTGGTCAGTTGATAGTCATGCACCATGACGCGCCCGTCGAACTGATCCTTGGCCCCGTCAAAAAATGTCTTCCAGCTATCGACCACGCCGCCGGTCTTGGCGGTGTTCGAGGCAATGCCGGTGGTGCCCCAGTTTTTCGGCACGGCATAGACCTTGCCATCAATCGTGCCCGCATCGGCAAAGCGCGCATCAAACGCGGCGGGGTCGTAATTGGGCAATTTCGACAGATCCAGAGGCTCGATCAAACCGGCCTCGACATAGGTGGAAATCGCATAGTTGGTTGGAACGAACACGTCCCAGCCCGAACCACCCGCCTGAATCTTGGCCAACATTTCCTCATTCGATCCAAACACATTGACCTGAGAGAAAACGCCGGTCTCGGTGGCGAAGAGGTCAAAGTTTGCCGCGTCGTGATAATTGGGCCAGGTTGCCAGAACCACGCGGTCGCCCAGATCCTGCGCCATGGCGCGCCCCGGCAGCAGGCCCGGCAACGCGCCCCCCAGAACCGCCATCGCGGTGCCAAGGCCCGTTGTGCCCAGAAACTGCCGTCGGCTGATCGAACCCTTTTCGTAGCGGCGCAGTTCTTCAATGAACTTCTTGCGCGAAATCGGTGTGTTATCCTGTGTCATCGTCTCGTTTCCCTTGTTGAACGTGGTGCAGTTGTTATCCGTCACTCGTCAGCGGCCAGAACCAATCCGGTGCCCGCCGTCCAGAGGATATGGACCTGATCGCCCACCCCCTGCCCGCCCAAGGCTCTTTCGGCCTGTCGCGGAACATTGACCTGAAGCGGGCCGATGTCGTCGGCCTGCATCAGATATTCGGTATGATCCCCCAAAAAGGTGCGGTGGGTGATCCGTGCCCGCAGCATCGCATCCCCGCCCAGGGCCTCGCCCGGCACGGCAAGGCGCAATGCCTCGGGACGCACCGCAATTTCGACATGGCGACGCGTATCGCCCGCGGTATCGGGCACGAGCACCTGCGCACCACCGGCAAGGGCGATGCGCGCCAGACCTGCATCCCGCGAGAGAACCTCGCCATTCAGGATATTCGCCTTGCCCACGAAATCCGCCACATAGCGATTGCGCGGCCGATCATAGAGATCCTGCGGCGTGCCCACCTGCGCAATCCGCCCCGCGCCCATGATGCAAATCCGGTCCGACATCGACAGCGCCTCTTCCTGATCATGGGTGACCAGCACAAAGGTGATGCCAAGGCTGCGTTGCAGATCAAGCAATTCGCGCTGCATCTCGCCGCGCAGCTTGGCATCGAGCGCCGCCATCGGCTCATCCAGCAACAAGAGCTTGGGTTCGTTGATGATCGCCCGCGCCAGCGCCACGCGCTGCTGTTGCCCGCCCGACAATTCCCACGTGCGCCGCGCGCCAAACGCATCCAGCCGCACCTTGGCCAAGGCGGCATCGACCCTCGCGGCAATCTCGGATTTCGCCAGTTTGGGCCGCACCTGCCGCAATCCGTAGCCGATATTTTGCGCCACGGTCATATGCGGGAAGAGCGCGTAGTGCTGAAACACCATGTTCACCGGGCGCGCATAGGCGGGCACACGGCTGACATCCTGACCGTCGATCCGCACCGTGCCGTCACTCGGGCTCTCGAACCCAGCCAGCATGCGCAACGCCGTCGTCTTGCCACAGCCCGAGGGGCCAAGGAACGACAGGAACTCTCCACGCCGGATACGCAGGTTGATCCGGTCCGCTGCCAGCACCGCGCCAAACCGCTTGGTGGCCCCGACGAATTCTGCGACGCAATCCTCGTCCGAGGGATGGCCCTGTGTGCTGTGCGTCCCCTGTTCCCGGCTCGCGCCCATCCTGATCCCCGCTTCGGCATTCGCATCCAGCATGCCGGTCCTCTCGTGTTGCCGCGCCCCTGCGCCTATGCCATACAATCACAAAACGGTAAGAAAATCGCGGACGGTTGTATATATCATAAAGAGCATAGATGACGACAAGAACGCAAATGTCAGATTGGTTCGAAACCAGCGCGCGCGCGGTCTCGGCGCTTGGAACGCCCGGGTTTGCCTCGGCTCTCACCACAGCGTTGCGCAGCATCGTGCCCTATGAGTTCACCGTAATCTTTGCCTATTACCATGATCACAAACCTCTTGATCTTTATGATGATTTTCCCGCGGCCAAGCGCAAGGTCATGGTAGATGACTATCAAGAGGGGCCCTATCTGCTGGATCCCTTCTATCTCAATGCCGCCGCCCCGACGTTGCCCCGTCTCGCACGGTTGCGCGATCTGGCACCGGATCGGTTCTATCAAGCAGAATATTTCCGCAATTATTACATCCAGACCGGGCTTGCCGAAGAAATAGGCTTTATCCTCAATATTGGGGATGAGGTTGGCGTAGTGATTTCCGCCATGCGCGAACACAAGGTCTTCTCTGCCCGCGAGTTCCGCGATCTTGAGGCCGCCTTTCCCTTTGTCGCGGCCATCGCCCAGAAACAGTGGGGTGGCCTGATCACCCAATTCTCGGCACGACCCGAGACAGACGGCCCCCGCCTGCCGCAACTGATTGAAGACGCGTTTCAGAGCCTTGGGCGCAACCTTTTGACCCCGCGCGAGGCAGAGGTGGTGGAATATGTGCTCAAGGGTCATTCCGCCGATGCCACCGGTCGCGCCTTGGGCATTTCACCGGGCACCGTGCGCATTCACCGCCGCAACATCTACGCGAAACTGCGGGTAAGCTCGCAAGGAGAGTTGTTTTCCAGCTTTATCGCCGCACTGTCCGAGCTGGCCTGAACGCGGGGCACATCGCAGATTGAAATGGACTGGCATTTGATCCCAGAGTGGCGCTTGTTCCAAACCGCTTTATCGGCAACGTGAACCCCAAGACCATCGGGAGAGTGACATGCGGATTGCGCGGTTAGAGACGTTTTGCAACGAATTCGTGGGTTTTGTGCGCGTGACCACGGACAGCGGCGCACAGGGCTGGGGGCAGGTGTCGACCTACAATGCCGATATCACCTGCACCATCTTTCACCGCCAGATCGCGCCGCATGCGCTTGGGACCGATGCACTCGACTTTGCCGATACTCTTGATCTGATTTATGAGCGCGAGTTGAAATATCCCGGCAGTTACCTGCGCCGCGCCATGACCGGGCTTGATACCGCGCTGTGGGACATGCGCGGCAAGTTAGAGGGCAAGCCGGTTGCAACCCTGCTTGGTGGCTCTCCGGGGCCGGTGCGCGCCTATGCCAGTTCCATGCGCCGCGACATCACCCCCGAGGATGAGGCCGAGCGTTTTTGCCGCCTGCGGGATGACAAGGGGTTTACCGCCTTCAAATGGCGCGTCGGGGCTGAGGCTGGGCGCGACCACGATGAATGGCCGGGCAGGACCGAAGCCGTGGTGCCGACCGTGTCGCGGGCTTTGGGGGACGGCATCGAAAAGCTGGTCGATGGCAATTCCTGCTATTCTCCCGCCCGCGCCATCGAGGTGGGCAAACTGCTGCAGGATAACGGCATCGGGCATTTCGAGGAACCCTGCCCCTATTGGGAATATGACCAGACCGCCGCTGTGCGGGCCGCGCTTTTGCTAGATGTTGCGGGCGGCGAGCAGGATTGCGAATATTCCAGTTGGCAGTTGATGCTGGATCGGGGCGCAGTCGATATCGTGCAACCCGATGTGATGTATATGGGTGGTATGCACCGCACCTTGCAGGTCTGCCAGATGGCTGCGCGCGCTGGCCTGCCCGTTACTCCGCATGCCGCAAATCTGTCACTGGTGACGATGTGCACCATGCATCTGTTGCGCGCCATTCCCAACGCGGGAAAATACCTCGAATTCTCGATTGAGGGGCCCGAGTATTACCCTTGGCAAGAGGGGCTATTTCTGGGTGATCCCTACCGAATTGAGGGGGGTCATGCCATTGTCACAGACGCCCCCGGCTGGGGTGTCGAGATTTGCCCGACATGGCTCGACTCTGCGACCTATCAAGTCTCCGAGAGGTAGAGACGCCCCGAGAGCGCCAATTGGCTTGCTCGCCCTCACGATTCATGTACGCTCTGCAGACCAATTGCGTCGGAGTTGCGCATGAAACAGGCCGCAGGGGCGCTTTTGTCCGCGATTCATCTCGACCGCTCGTCGCGCAAGGGCATGAGCGTGCAACTTTACATGGCGTTGCGCGATATCATCTTGTCGGGCGGTTTGCGAGCGGGCGACCGCCTGCCTGCGACGCGCACGCTGGCGCGCGAAACCGGCGTATCGCGCACCACGGTAATCGACGCCGTTGACCGGCTGGTTGCCGAGGGCATGCTGGTGTCGCAAGTGGGCTCTGGCACTTTTGTCAGCGACACACTGGAACATCAGCCCTCAGTCCCCGTGCTGACCACCGCCTTGGATACCACGGCCCAACAGCCCCGCGTGTCCTATGCCATCAACCATGCCGAAAAGAGCTATGCCCAACGCACTTGGTTGCCCCATGAGGCCCGCGCCTTTGTTACGGCGCTGCCGGCACTCGACGCTTTTCCGCTGGCGCATTGGTCGCGGCTTTCGGCGCGGCACCTGCGGGGCGCACGCGGGGCGGTGATGGGCTATGGTCAGCCAAAGGGGTATGAGCCTTTGCGCCGGGCGATCACCACCCATCTGAGCGTGCTCAAGGGGATTCAGTGTCACCACGAGCAGATTTTCATCACGTCTGGCGCACAGCATGCCTTTGCCTTGATCGGGCGGCTGTTGCTCAATCCCGGTGATCGGGTCTGGATGGAAAACCCCGGTGCCTCGGGCGCGCGCAATGCGCTCTTGTCGGAAGGGGCCGAACTGGTGCCTGTCGACGTGGATCAGGACGGATTGATCGTGGCCGACGGCTTGGCCAAGGCCCCGCATTTCCGCATGGCGTTTGTCACACCATCGCACCAACAGCCTTTGGGCCATGTCATGTCTTTGGCACGCCGGTTCGAGCTGTTGCAGGCGGCGGACGCAGCGCAGGCGGTGATCGTAGAGGATGACTATGACGGGGAATTCTACTATGGCAACGCGCCCCAACCGGCGCTGCGCAGTACGGATACCTCTGGCCGCGTGATCTATGTCGGCACCTTTTCAAAGTCGCTCTTTCCATCGCTTCGGCTGGGCTTTGTTCTTGTGCCAGAGCGGATGACCGAAGCCTTTGATCGCATGTTCCGGTTCTGGGCCAGCGGTCCGCCCACGGCAACGCAGGCAACCGTTGCTGATTTCATGGACGAGGGCCATTTTGCCACCCATATCCGGCTGATGCGGCGGCTCTACAAGGCGCGCTATGAGGCGCTGATGGAGGAAAGCCGCATCCTGCCCGACTGTATCACACTTCAGGAAACCGCCAGCGGATTCCACACGCCAGCCTATCTTGCGCCAGGAATTGACGCGCAAGCGGTCGTGGCACAGGCGGCGGAACGCGGCGTTGTTCTGGCCCCGCTTTCGAAATACTGCCTCAGCCCGATTGACCGATCCGGCCTAGTCTTCGGATTTGGCAGCGCAGCCCCCGAGGACATTCGGCGCGGGATGGAAACCCTACGGACCCTACCTGTCCTGAGGTGAAATTGGTCTGATTTTTTTGTCAAATTGGATATGAAAGAACGTCCAATTCTGCCCTAGCGTTAGACCTTGCATCTGTAGGGTGCCACATTGGCTTGCCCTGCAAACGGAGTAACGCGATGGACCGCACTTCACCCGGATCGACTCGGCACCATCCCTATTGGCATGATCAGGTTGGCCCGATGCCTGTGTTACCTGTGGATCCGCCGCGTGATGCGGATGTGCTGATCGTGGGGTCGGGCTATACCGGGCTGAGCGCGGCTATCGCTACGGCGTGTGGCGGTCGCAAAACGGTGGTGATCGACGCCGAGGCCGCAGGCTTTGGATGCAGCACCCGTAATGGCGGACAGATCAGCACCAGCGTAAAGCCATCACTGGAAAAGCTGACCGCCAAATTTGGGGCACAAAAGGCCCGCGCGCTGCGTGGCGAGGGAGAGCGGGCGCTGAAATGGATCGGTGAGTTCATCGACCAAGAGGGGATAGCCTGTGACTTCAAGCGCGTTGGCCGGTTTCACGCCGCTCACACCCCCGCGCATTACGAAATGTTGGTGCGCGACGCGGAGCAAATGCAAAAAGGCGAAGGCATCGAGAGCTTTGCCGTGCCCCGCGCCGAACAACATCGCGAGATGGGCACAGATTTCTATCACGGCGGGGTGGTGTTTACGAAACACTGCGCGCTGCATCCCGCCAAATATCATCGTGGCCTGTTGATGGCGGCACTCAACGCTGGCGTCGAGGTGGTTGCGCATTGCCCCGTTGGCAAGATTGAGAATACGGGGTCCGGTTTCCGTGTGCAGACCGCCAATGGCGAGGTGCGCGCGCGGGATGTGATCGTTGCCACCAATGGCTATACCGGCGCGTTGACCCCGTGGATGCAACGGCGGGTGATCCCAATCGGCAGCTACATCATCGCCACAGAAGAATTACCAGAGAGCCTGATCGACGAGTTGTTCCCGACCGACCGGATCGCCAGCGATACCTGCAAAGTGCTCTATTATTACCGCGCTTCACCGGATCGGCGGCGTGTCCTGTTCGGCGGCCGCGTCTCTGCGGCGGAAACCGATACGTCGGTCAGCGCGCCGCTCTTGTTTGAAAGCATGACCCGCATTTTTCCGCAATTGAAGGACTGCGCAATTTCGCATTCCTGGCATGGCACGGTGGCCTACAGCTTCGATGAATTGGCGCATACCGGCGTTCACGACGGGGTGCATTACGCCATGGGCTATTGCGGGTCTGGTGTCTCGATGGCGGGGTATTTGGGCATGCGCACCGGCCAAAAGGTGCTGGGACTCGCCGAGGGCAAGACCGCCTTTGACGACGTGCCACACCCAACCCGCCCGCTTTATACAGGCAAGCCGTGGTTTCTTCCCGCAACGGTCGCTTGGTATCGCTGGATGGACAAGAGACAGACCCGGCGGGCGATGGTCGCGGATCCATCCTGACTTTGAACTTTCGCTGCACATGCCGAGCCAGCGAAACATGATAAAAATCGGCACGTACTGCCATTTCGCGGCATTCCAACAGGAGAAAAACAAGATGAGAAAGACATTTTCACTTACCGTCGCTGCCACGCTGCTTGCGAGCGGTGCTGTCGCTCAGGGCACGGAAATCACCATCGCTTCTTGGGGCGGGTCCTATCAGGACGCACAGAGCAAAGCCTTGTTCGAACCGGCTTCTGCGGCAACTGGGGTTACGGTCAAGCAGGAAACATATGGCGGGATGGCCGATGTCCGCCTGCAAGTTTCAACCGGGCAGGTGACGTTCGACATCGTGGCCAGTGGGTCCGGTTCTGCGGCGCGGGCCGGGGCAGAAGGGCTTTTGGAACCTCTGGATTACAACGTGATCGACGTGTCCAACTTTTATCCCAACCTCTATTCCGAGTATTGCGTCGGGGGCGATGTGTTCTCGACGGTCTATGCTTGGAACACCGACACCTATGGCGAGAACGGGCCGCAAAGCTGGGCGGATTTCTTTGACGCCGAGAAATTCCCCGGCTCGCGCGCCTATCGCGGTTCAGTTGCGGGCGCACTTGAACCGGCGCTGATGGCCGATGGCGTGCCGATGGATCAGGTTTATGAGGTGTTGAGTTCGGAAGAGGGGATCGAGCGCGCGCTCAACAAGATCCGCGAGCTGCGGCCCAATATCTCGGTTTTCTGGTCCTCTGGTGCGCAGCACGCCCAGTTGATGAAGGATGGCGAGGTCGACATGACCACTGGCTGGAATGGCCGCTTTGATACCGCTGCGGCGGATGGGGCCAAGGTAGATTACAGCTTCAATCAGGCGCTGCTGGATTACGACTGTTTCGCAATCCCCAAAGGTGCGCCGAACAAGGATGCAGCGATGCAGTTCCTCGCTGAAATCTCGAAACCCGAGTATCAGGACGATCTGCCGAAATACATCACCTACGGCCCGACCAACAAATCTGCCTATGACACAGGTGAGATCAGCGCAGAGGTTGCGGCCGGCCTGCCCTCCTCGCCCGAGAATGCGGCCATGCAATTGCCAATCTCTCTGGAATGGTATGCAAAATGGGAAACCGTCGCCGCCGAGATGTATCAGGAAATGCTGACTGAGTAACCAAAGCCCCAACACAAGACCAGACGGGCGCTACGGCGCCCGTCTGCGCCAATAGACCACTCGGAGGGCAGCAATTGACCAATACCGCCACAGAAGCGCTGCCGATATCGGTGCAGAACGTCACCAAGACCTACGGAGCGGTGCATGCCCTCGACGATGTGTCGCTAGAGGTCAAAAGCGGTGAGTTTCTGACACTTCTGGGGCCGTCTGGGTCTGGCAAGACAACGCTTTTGATGGTGCTTGCGGGATTTACCCGGCCCGATTGCGGCAGTCTCAAGTTTGGCGACCGCGAAGTTATCCGCACCCCGCCACATCTGCGCGAGGTCGGCATGACCTTTCAGAGCTATGCGCTTTTCCCGCATATGACCGTAGCGGGCAATGTGGGCTATCCCTTGCGTCTGCGCAAACGCCCCAAGGCAGAGATCGCGGAACGGGTCGAGCGGGCGCTGGAAACGGTGCAGCTTGGCGGCTATGGCAATCGTCGCGTCGACCAGCTCTCTGGTGGGCAAAAGCAACGAGTCGCGGTGGCGCGCGCCATTGTGTTTGAACCCCGCATCCTGTTGATGGATGAACCGCTATCCGCGCTCGACAAGAAACTGCGCGACCAGATGCAGATCGAGTTGCGGCATCTGCACGAACAGCTTGGCATGACCACGGTCTATGTCACCCATGACCAGCGCGAGGCGCTGACCATGTCCGATCGGATCGCCGTGGTGAACCATGGGCGCATCATGCAGCTCTCAACCCCCCGCGATCTCTATGAACACCCCGCAAATCGGTTTGTGGCGGATTTCATCGGCGATTCCACGTTTCTGAGGGTGAACCGTTTGGGCGCTGACGTGACCTTTGGCGGGGTGCCGCTGATCCATGCAGGCCCCTTGCCCGACACGCCCGAACTTCAACTGATGATCCGCCCCGAACGCATCGTGCTCTCTTCGGGTGGACCGCGTGAGGGGGCCAATAATTTTGCCGCCACCGCGACCGATGTGGTCTATCAGGGCGACAGCTTCTTGCTGCACGCGCGGTTGGACACGGGCGAAATGGTGGCTTTGCGCGGAGCGGTGCGCGGCAGCAATGCAACGTCCCTGCCCCAGCTTGGTGACCGCGTGACCCTGACCTTGGCACCCGAAGACACAGTGTTGATCGACGGAAGCCAAACATGAGCATGCAGACAGCGCCCCTCAATGCCGCTGGGCTGCGCCGTGACGAGCGGTTAGAGCGGCTGACGCTTTTTGGTCTGAGTTCACCGGCAATCCTGCTTATTCTCGTGGTGCTGGTCATTCCCGTGGGCTGGTTGTTCTATGTCTCGTTCATCGGGGCAAACGGGCAATTCTCGCTTGAGAATTACGAGCGCATGATCAGCCGCCGCTCTTATCTGCGCATTTTCATCACCACCTTTCAGGTCAGCCTGTTGACCACCGGGCTGTGCATCCTGATCGGCTATCCCTTTGCCTATTTCATGTCGCAGCTGCCAAGCCGCCTTGCAAATCTGTGCCTGATTACCGTGCTCTTGCCGTTCTGGACCTCACTTTTGGTGCGGACCTATGCGTGGCTGGTGCTGTTGCAGAAACAGGGATTGATCAACAATTGGGCCATCTCGCTTGGCCTCTGGGATGAACCACTCAAGATCGTTCACAACATGACCGGCACGTTGATCGGCATGGTGCATATCATGCTGCCATTTCTCATCCTGCCAGTTTACGGCGCGATGAAGGCGATTGACCGCGATTACCTCAAGGCGGCGGCCAACCTTGGGGCAAGCCCACGGGTGGCGTTTTGGACGGTCTTTTTTCCACTCACCGCGCCGGGGCTTTTTGCCGGGGCGCTGATGGTGTTCATCCTCTGCCTTGGCTTCTTTGTCACCCCGGCGGTGCTGGGCGGGGGCAAGGTGATTATGGTGTCGATGCAGATCGTCTCGAACATCGAGTTATTCGTGAATTGGGGCGCGGCCAGTGCCTTGGGCGTGGTGCTGCTGATCCTGACTGTGGCGATCCTCTGGGTCGCATCCCGGTTTCTGAACCTCGACCGGATGACCGGAGGCGGGCACTGATGCGCAACTGGCTCAATTCCCCGGCGACCGACACGCAAGTCACCCATGGCCAACGCCTGTGGCTCTATGTCTTTGCGGTGATCGTGATGATCTTGCTAGTCACGCCCACATTGATCGTGATCCCGATGTCCTTTTCGGACAGTCAATATCTGGAGTTTCCACCCGAGGTCTGGTCAACCCGCTGGTATGATAATTTCTTTGGCTCAAGCGAATGGATGCAGGCGGCGCGGACCTCTTTTCAGACGGCCTTTCTGACCATGATCGTGGCGACGCCGATTGGGGTTCTGGCGGCCTATGGGCTGCATAGCTCTCGGTTTGCCTTTGTCAGGGTTGCCTTTGTCCTGATGATCACACCGATGATGGTGCCGCTGGTGCTGGTGGCGATTGGGGCGTTCTACGCCTATGTGAAGCTCAATCTTCTTTACACCATAACCGGATTGGTTCTGGCCCATACCGTGCTAGCGCTGCCGCTGGTGGCGATCGTCACCGGCTCCGCCCTCAAAGGTTACGACATGAGCCAAGAACAGGCCGCCCGCAGCCTAGGTGCCCCGCGCTGGAAGGCATTTCTTACCGTGACCCTGCCGCAGATTCGGTTTGCGGTGGTCACGAGCGCGCTTTTGGCCTTCCTCACCTCGTTTGACGAGGTTGTGGTGGCAATGTTCATTTCTGGCGGCGACAACCCAACCTTGACACGCAACATGTTCAACGCGCTGCGCGATCAGATTGACCCGACCATTGCGGCCATTTCGACGATCATGATCCTTGTGACCACCGTGATGATGGTGCTGGTGCAAGTATTCGGCCAAGACAAGAAACACTGACACGCGCGCAGCGTCACATAGCGATACCGACAAGAACCTTTGGAGACCCAAATGATCGACCTCAAGACGTATCAAAGCCTCGCCACTCAGCCGGTTGGCGCCTTTGCCCCGAAACCGACCAGCCTCACACCGGGACAAGAGGAAGCCTCGGCGCAACTCTGGGCCTCTGCCGATGGCCATACGAAGATTGGCGTTTGGGAATGCACGCCGGGGCATTTCACCGCCGACCGCACCGCAATGGGCGAATATTGCCATATCATCTCTGGCCGCGCCTCGGTCACGAATGCCGATGGGCAGGGAACGCGCGATATCGGTCCGGGTGATCTACTTGTCTTGCCGCAGGGATGGACCGGCGAATGGGTGATCCACGAGCATATGCGCAAGCTCTATATCCTCAGCGCATCCCCCACCCTCTGAGGCGTGGAGGCGTTGCTTGTCTGCACGTCTGGCCCGGCTTCAATCGCCGGGCCAGATAAAAGGATGACCCGTATTACCAGGAATTATACCCCAGAAACTTGCCCGACATCTCAACCTTGACGCGGTCCCCCTTGGGGTTTGCGACACGGGTGATCTTCATGTCGAAATCAATCGCCGACATGATACCGTCGCCAAACTCTTCTTGGATCAACGCCTTCATCGTGGGGCCGTAAACGCCCACAATCTCGTAGAGGCGGTAGATACACGGGTCTGTTGGCACCGCTTGTTCCCAGATCTTGGTCGGATACTCCTCCAGCACCGAAACCGCCTCCTCCGGCAGATCCAGCAACGCAACGAGCGCCTCGGCCTTGGCCTTGGGCATGGTGTTCATGCCCATGCAGGCCGAATGGGTCCAGACGGGCGACATGCCGATGCCCTCAGCAATCTCTTCCCATTTCATCCCGGTCTTTTTCTTCGCGATCAGGATCAGGGTGGTTACATCCTCCTTGGTCATCAGCGCGGGCATAGTCACAGTGTCTTTCATAGTGTCCTCCATTCGTTTGATCTCAGGTGAAAATTGGTGTCACAGGTTCACGGCGCGTAGCCGCAGGGCCTCGCCGGTCTCGTCTTCGGGTCGTGCGTGGTCAATCCGCACAGTCTCGGGCGTCTGTGCCGCGCCGTCGGATACCTGCCCCGCCAATTCCTTGGACCGCTTGCCAAGGAACTGCACCAGATGGTTGCGGATCGGGTAGTAGTTGGGATGTTCCACGATCTCGGTCCGGTTGCGTGGGCGCGGGATCGTGATCTCGACCGATTCCGCCACACGGGCAAAGGGACCGTTGGTCATGAGCAGGATACGATCTGCCAGAAGGATCGCCTCGTCGATGTCATGGGTGATCATAAACACGGTCTGCCCGGTGCCGCCCCATATCTTGAGCAACTCATCCTGAATGGTCCCCCGCGTCAGCGCATCGAGCGCGCCAAACGGTTCATCCAGCAACAAGAGCTTGGGATGATTGGCAAAGGCGCGGGCAATCGACACCCGCTGCCGCATGCCCCCCGACAATTGGCTGGGCTTGCGGTGGATCACGTCGCCCTCAAGCCCGACCATCGCCAGATACTCGCGGGAATGGTCCAGCACCTTGGCCTTGGACCAATCCGGATGCCGCGCGGCGACCCCAAAGCTCACGTTTTTGAGTGTGCTCAGCCAAGGCAGCAGGGAATAGTTCTGAAACACCACGCCCCGATCAAGGCTGGGGCCCGACACCTCGAACCCATCCATCTTGACCACACCGCTTGTCGGCTCTGCAAGGCCCGCAAGAATGTTCATGATGGTGGACTTGCCACAGCCCGAATGCCCAAGGATACAAACGAATTCACCCTTCTCAACCCCGAAGGTCGCGTTTTCAAAAACGGTCATCGTGCCGCCTTGGCCATCCGGATAACACTGGGTCAGGTTCTCAATCGACAGAAACGGTTTGTTCATCTCACGGCTCCTTATTCCGCATAGGCCACGGCGCGCTGGAGCGTGGCAAAGGCCGCATCCAGCATCATGCCGACAATGCCGATCATCAGGATCGAAAAGATGACCGAGGTCAGATCAAGATTGTTCCACTCGTTCCAGACGTAATACCCGATACCCGTCCCCCCCACGAGCATCTCGGCGGCGACGATGACAAGCCACGCGATGCCGATAGAGATACGCATGCCGGTCACGATGGTCGGTGCGGCCGCAGGCAGGATCACCGTAAAGGCGGTCTTGAAATGCCCCAGTTCATGCGTCCGTGCGACATTAACCCAATCCAGTCGCACACCTGCCACGCCAAAGGCGGTGTTGATCAACATGGGCCAGATCGAGCAGATGAAGATTACGAAGATCGCGCTCGCCTCGCTGTCTTGGATGACGAACAAAGCCAGCGGCATCCACGCGAGCGGCGATATCGGGCGCAGCACCTGAATGAACGGGTTGAGCGCTTTGTAGGCGACCGGCGACATGCCGATCAGGAACCCCAGCGGTATCGCCACCACCGCCGCCATCAGATAGCCCGACAGCACCCGGTAGATCGAATATCCGATCTGAATCCCGATCCCCTTGTCATTGGGTCCAGCATCGTAGAACGGATTGCTCAGTTCTTCCCACGCCTTGGCCAATACCTGTGACGGAGGTGGCACACCTGCCTTTTGCGCCCCCCCGCCAGTCAGCCGCTCGTATTCCGTCAACTCGCCCACGGCTTTTTGCGCCGGAATTGACATCTCCCAGAGGAACAGCCCGACAAAGAGTATCACCACCGACAAAAGCAGGGCGCGTTGATTTAGCGACAGTGTCGACATCGCTTAACCCTTCCCGATGGCGAAACTTTTGACATAGGCCTCCGGCTCTGCCGGATCGAATGTCTTGCCCATGATGATGTGCGATTTGTAGGTGATGTCGGGCGCGTCATAGCCCAGATCGTTCATCACCTTCTTGGCATCGGCAGCCAAATAGACCTGTTCGGCCACAGCCTTGTAGTCAATATCGTTCTCGATATAGCCCCACCGCTTCATCTGGGTCAGAATCCAAACGCCCATCGAATGCCAAGGGAAAGGATCAAAGTCAATCCGATCTGGCACTTGCTGCACCGCACCCAAGCCATCGGCAAATGTGCCGGTCAAAACCTGCTGGATCACCTCGACCGGCTGGTTGAGATAATTCGTCGGCGCGATGGCCTCGGAAATTTCAATGCGGTTCTCTGGGTTGGACGCATATTGCGTGGCGTCAATGATCGACTTGAGCAACGCCCCATAGGTGTTGGGCAACTCCGTGGCGAAACTCAGCGGCGCGGCAAAGGCGCAGCAGGGGTGCCCCTCCCAGATCTCTTTGGTCAGCAGATGGATAAAGCCGATCCCTTCCCAAACCGCGCGCTGATTGAACGGATCTGGCGAGAGATAGCCATCAAGGTTCCCGGCGCGCAGGTTGGCGACCATTTCGGGCGGCGGCACCACACGGATCTGAATATCCACATCGGGATCAAGCCCGTGTTCAGCCACGTAATAGCGCAAAAGGAAATTGTGCATAGAGTATTCGAACGGCACCCCAAAGGTGAATCCCTTCCATTGCTTGGGGTCGCGCTTGTCCAGATGCTCGTTCGACAGGACAATGGCCTGCCCGTTGATGTTTTCAACGGCGGGCATGATGTATGGCACAGCGGTCGAGCCTGCGCCAAGTGTCATCGCCAGAGGCATCGGCGTCAGCATATGGCTCGCGTCATATTCCCCTGACAGCGACTTGTCGCGCGCCACAGCCCAACCGGCGGTTTTGATGACACTCGCGTTCAATCCGTAGCGCTCGTAAAAGCCCAAGGGCTGCGCCATGATGATCGGCGTGGCGCAGGTAATCGGCACGAACCCGATGTTGAGGTCTGTCTTTTCCGGCGCGCCAAGATTGTCGAGGATTGCTGCCTTGGCTGCATCAAGCGGAAACACCGACGCAAGCGCCGCCGCAACCGTACCGCCGCCCATCATCCCCATGAACGACCGCCGCCCGATATCGCTGTGACCGAACACCGACCGCACCACGGCGCTTTCGACCGCGCGCTCTAGCATCGCTTCAGAGGACATCGCCCGCGCGGTCACGTCATGCTGCGCGCCATTGCAGGTGTCGCACCCGCAGGACGCGCCGTGGCGCAGGTCATTCTTTTCTGAAAATGGGTCGCCAAGGCTCTTCATGGTCATTTCACGTCCTTTCGCTCAAATGCCGTTTGACCCATGATCCAATGAAGCCGCCACGCGCGAAAGGGGTGTGCCTATTTTTTAAGCTCAGTATTTTATCTTTTATTTACAGAATATTATCACAGTATCTCTCACGTATATCCTTATGAAATTTCGTAATTTACGAGATTTCGTATTGCCGCGCTGCGCTGCGGCGGTGTTTGGTGAAGTCATGTACGAGATACCCACAACCCCCGATTCCCTGCTTGACGCCCTAGCCGAGGCGGCGCTGGTGATCGACCTTGTTGCCGACCGGATCGTCGCGGCCAATCCCCGCGCCCGAGCGCTCCTCGATCTTGAGGATTCCACCGGCGCACCCTTTTCACCGCTGGTCGGCGCGAGCTTGCCGGGTTTTATCGTGTTGGTGGATGAAATCGCACACCGGGGCGAGGCATGGAGCCGCGACATTACCCTTGCCAGCATCACCGGAAGGCCGTTGCGCGTTGAGCTACGCGGCAGGCTGGTTGCCAATGCCCCCTCGCTCCTTGCGCTGACCCTGCTCGATCTTGCAGAAATGGAACGCCACGACCGCATCGCGCAAGCGGCTGAGTTGCATCGTTCAGGTCTGCTTGAATGGCGGCGCGCGCAGGAGTTTTTTTCCGAGCTAGAGCGTCAGAACCAATTGATCCTGAATGCCGCGGGCGAAGGCATCTACGGCGTCAATGCGGATGGCAAGACCACCTTTCTTAACCGCGCCGCGCAGGAAATGCTGGGCTGGACCGCCGAGGACCTCTTGGGTCACGACATTCATTCCGTGATCCATCACCACCATCTGAACGGTGATATCTATCACGCGCATGATTGCCCGATCTATCAATCCTTCCGCTTTGAAGAGGTCAATCGGATCGAAGACGAGGTGTTCTGGCGCAAGGATGGCAAACCGATCCGCGTCGAATATGTCTCGACCCCGATTTACGATCAGAATGTTCTGGCGGGGGCTGTGGTGATCTTTCGCGACATCACCGAACGCAAGGAAAGCGAACGTAAATTGCGCGAGGCGATGGCAGAGGTGGCCGCGCTCCGCGACCGGCTGGAACAGGAAAACGCCTATCTCCAAGAGGCGATCACCACGGAACGCGCGCATCACAATATCATCGGCGCGTCCTCTGCGGTGCGGCAGACCGTGCAACGGATTGACCTTGTGGCGCGCACCGATGCCACCGTGTTCATCAGTGGCGAGACCGGCACCGGCAAATCCCTTGTGGCGACCGCCATTCACAAGGCAAGCCCGCGCGCACGCCGCCCCCTCATCCATTTCAAATGCGGCTCCGTCGCCCCCGAAGAGGTCGAGGCCGAGTTATGGGGGCAGGTTCGCGGTGCCCCCAACGGGGCCACCCGCGACAAACCCGGCAAGCTGGAACTGGCACATAGCGGCACGCTGTTTCTCGACGATGTCGAGGAGCTGCCCTTTGAGATACAGGGCAAACTTTTGGCTGCCCTGCAAAACAGTGCCGTGACCCGTCTGGGCGACACCCGAGAAAAGCCGCTCGATATCCGTGTGATCGCCTCGACCACCCTGTCGGACAAACAGGCCCGCCGCTCTCACCGCATCCGCGAAGACCTGTATCTGTTTCTCAATGTCTTTCCCATCACCTGCCAGCCGCTCCGCGACCGGCAGGAAGATATCCCGCTTCTCGCCGCCCATCTGCTCAAGATTGCCTGCCGCAGGCTGAACCGGCCCGAGCCCGTGTTGACCGAAGGCGTGGTGCAACAGCTACAATCCTATGACTGGCCCGGCAATGTGCGCGAGCTTCATAACGTGATGGAACGGGCCGCGATTGTGTCTCAGGATCGCAAGCTGGTTGTCGAACTGGGGGGCGTAGGGCCGCTGGCAGAGACAGGCCGATCCTTTCGAACCGAAGCGCAGATGCAGGACCTTGTTCGGGTTAACCTGATTGCCGCCCTACGCGAAACACGCGGCCGTATAGCCGGCCCCTCTGGTGCGGCCGCATTGCTTGGCGTCAAACCCACAACGCTCTATTCCCGCATCGGTAGCTTGAATATCGTCGAGGCGGATTGGACATGACCGTGCACCGCTTCTACGCCTGTCCAACGCCGCTTGATTAGAACGCGAAAGTCAGTCCGCATTCGGGTTCAAGCCCAAGAATCTATAATATGTCGTAGGCGCAGGGCGCATAGATTGACAGCATGCATCGACCGAACCCGACAAGATCAGGCGATTGCGAAATGAAAGGGATTGTAGCGCCGACATCAAAGGGCCTGCGCCCCGCAGGGTGTTTTCCTGCATCGGTGCCCTTCAACCACCCAAAATACAGCACAATATGAGGGTGGCCGACTTGCTGAAGATGCGCTGCGGCGCAATCCAACCTACAAGGGGATAATATGATTATCCCAAGCACAATCATGCCGGGCCAGAGCGATCAAGCCGCTAGGGGCCACCGCCACAAGGCCACCCAACCCATCGCTGGCAAGATACCCCCCTGCCCGCGGTGCCAGTCCGCAGACATCCGCACGCCCGACGGCGCCAAGGAATACGCCGTCAATTCCGAAGCGATGCACGCGCCCTCCGCGCGGCGAGGTTATCGCCACCTCTGACCCATCGCCGCAGAAGGCGATGCTGCCGGCATAGCCCTGCATGGCGATTTCGTCGGCCAGCGGGGCCTCGGCCAGCATCGGGGCCTGTCCCCTGCGGTGCAGCGCCACAAGCGGCGGGGCCATGCCCGGTTGACCTTCCCATTGCATGGCAAAGGCGACCAGACCGTCGCCGCGCACCGCAAGATGGCGGATCGAGTTCTGTTGCAGATCGGGGCTTGGCTCGACCCTATCGACAAGCGTCCCGGACAGGGTCAGATACCCAAGGTTCGGGCGCATTGTGGAGATGTTTAGCTTGGTCCGATCACTCGGGTCGGTGGCAATGCCCCCGTTGGCCACCACCAGCGTTTGCCCGTCGGGCATCAGGCGCAGATCATGTGGACCAATCCCACCGCTGGGGAACTCTCCGATCCGGGCATAGCCAGCGGCCGCGTCCCAAATGCCAATAATGCCTTCGCTTGTGTCGCGGGCCTGTTCGCTGGTGAACAACAGGTCACCCCCGGCAGCGAAAACACCATGGCCGTTGAACTGACGGCGTTCGGGCGGGGTCAGGCTATGCAGGACCGCGCCAGTTGCGCAGTCGATGACAAGGGCGAACTGCCCCGGTCTGCGGGCAAAGGCCACGGCCTCGGCCCGGATTGGATGGGCTGCGCCAGCATGGCCGCGCGCGGGAAGGGGCACACGGAACTTGGCGATGCCGTTCGTTGAAAGGCCATAAAGCGTAAAGGTGCCATCCGCCTCGCGCGCTGCGGCCAGATAGGCAGGGCTCCCAACGGCGGCCCAACCAATGCGCGGCGCGACACCTGCGGCGGCCAACCCAATCAGAAATCCTCGTCGTGTGGCCATTGTCCTAATCCCCGTCCTGCGCGTTGAACCCTGGCGCAATGCCAAGCTGGGCGCCGATCTCTTCCTCTATCGCCGCCTGCAAGCCGCGCACCGCCTGTTGCAGCACCTCGGCGCGCAAGCGTGCCTGAGGGTCCGTCACATCCTGAAAGGCAGGGTCGGTGATCCGAGCGGCGGCAACCTGCAACCGGGCCAGCGCGGCTTGGGTTTCGGGCAAGGGCCAGTCGGCCAGTGCACTTGCCAGCCCATGTGCGGCCTCGGCTGCCAGAACTACGTTTCGCAAGGACCGCCCTGACCGGCGCGCCTCGGCACGAAGAGGTCGGGGCTGGTCAAAAGTGCCCATCGGCAGGCCCAGCCGGGTATCGGCCGTGAATTCGAGCGATGTCAGGATCTGCGTATAGATGGCCCGCAACGCCTCGTCCGGCGTCAGAAAGGCCGTGTTGCCATCGGCCCCGGCACTCTGCAACGTGTCAGCAAAGGGCCCGGACCAAGCAGCCTCTAGGGCATGAGCCTGAAGGGCGAGATCGGCGGCGATGGTGGCGGCCAGCGTACAGCCATAGCTTTGCGGTGCGTAGTCAAAGAACTCCGGGTCGAACATCAGCATGTCGAGCGCGAAGAGCCCGCGCGCGGCAATCGACACCTCGGCATAGGCTTTGAGATCAAAGGCAACGGGATCTTCCTCTGCGATCAACTGCGCCAGCGCTCGCGGCGTAGAACCGCGCCCATCGGGCCAGAAGGCAACCGAAAGTGCGCCGGTTTCTGACGGTCCAATCCGCAAGTCCGAGACCGCGATCCAAGCATCGAAGGCAGTGTGATAGGCCTCGGCCATCGCCTCAGGGCGGCAATCAGCACCCGCAGTTTCAGCGAGCGCGTCGGCGGATTCGGCGAAACGGGCAAAGGCCGGGAGGATATGCGCGTCGAGCGCGCTTTTGACATCGGCCAGCGACGGCGCGGCAAGGCAGAGCACAAGGCTAAGGCTCAAAACGGGGGTGGTGATCAGTCTCACAGGCTCTCCAGATATTTTATGAGGGCGGCACGCTCTTCGGGGGGCATGTCGACGACAGTGTCACGGGCGTGTTGCGCCTCGCCGCCGTGCCAGAGAACAGCCTCTAACAAAGAACGCGCGCGGCCATCATGCAGGAAATACGTGTGGCCCGAGACCAGTTTGGTCATCCCTATTCCCCAGAGTGGGGCGGTGCGCCACTCCTGTCCGTTGGCACGACCTTCTGGGCGGTTATCAGCAAGACCCGGCCCCATGTCGTGCAGCAAAAGGTCGGTATAGGGCCAGATCAACTGGAAACTTGCGGGGTTGTCGCCTTCAAGTCGATGGGTGACATAGTTCGGCCGATGGCAAGAGGGGCAGCCGGTGGTGTAGAACACCTCGCGCCCGCGCAGCACCTCGGGGTCGCTGACATTGCGGCGGGCTGGCACCGCCAAAGTCTGACTGTAGAAGGTGACAATATCGAGACCAACTTGGTCGATCTCGAACCCAGATTGTTCGGCGTCGCCGCCATGCATCGCCGCACGGCAATCGGTCTGCGCGTCGGTGCAATCGCCCGACCCCGCCGGATGGATCGGGTTGGAAATGCCGATATCGCCGGCAAAGGCGCTTGCCGTCTGCTCTAACAGCGTGGGGTTGCCCGCCTTGTGCCCGAAACGGCCGAGCATCGGCTGATCGTATACGTCCGACCACACGATCTGCGGCCACCCTGATATGCCGTCACCATCAACGTCCTCGGGATCGGCGAGCGCCAGAATATCCTCTGACGGGATCGCCTCTAGTAGCCCCATGCCGATCATCTGCGGCGCGACGCGGGGGCTGAGCATAGCATTCGCGTGCAACGGGCCATAGCCGAGGTCGGCGGCGCGATAGGTGGGCGCGCGTAGATGCGCCACCTCGCCACCCGCGAGTGGCACCTCGATCTCTTCGTAGCTCACATCGAGACGGTATTCAGGCTTGTGCCCCGGCAGGCTGAAATCCTGCAACTGCGTGCCATAGGTGGGATCAGGTGCGGTCGGATGGATGCCGTCAATGTAAGCGGCGATCTCGGATGCCTCGGGCGCCGGGATCGAGATGCGCAGGAACATCGAGACGGCGCTGTCACCGGGGCCTTCGGGCGGATGCCCACGCCCATCCTTAAGGTGGCAGCGCTGGCATGAGCGCGCATTGTAGAGCGGGCCAAGACCATCCGAGGCCAGCGTCGAGGCCGGAGGCGACACCCAGACGCGGCGGAACATGCCGTTGCCGATACGAAATTCCAGCTCCTGCTCGAAGGTCAGGTTTGCGGCGGGCTGCGAGAAGGCATCGGCGGTATCGCGCGACCGCACGGTCTGCGCGCCCCCACCGTTCTGCTCGAAGGGCCATGCCTTTGAGAAATCCGTGGGCAGGGCTGTCGCGGCGTCGACCCGCGCACGCTCGGTTTCGGTGCGCGGCACCACATTCAGATGGATATCTTCAAGAGATTGGGCAGCGGTCATGCCCGCGCAGATACTCGCTATGACGATTATAGGCAGGAATGTGCGGTATGTTTTTGGCGTAGACACGGGCATGACGCTTTCAAGTGGTTCTCAGAATTCGTAGGCGAGCAGCGCGCCGATGGTATGGGTCTCGTCGCCACCCTCATCGCCATAGCGATAGGCCAGTGCGCCACTTAGCCCCTCAAGGATCTCAATTTCGCCAGAGAGCGTGGCAAGGTGATCCTTTGGCAGCGTCTCGACATCACGCATCGCATAGACCGCCGAAAGCGTGACGGGGCCAACAAGCGCCTCAGCCCCAAATGTGGCGAAGGTCGCGCTGTCGGCGGTGCCGTCGAAGTGATCAAAATAGGCCAGTTCGGCAAGCAGTTTCACAGGCAAAGAGCCGGTTGCGAATTCATGGCTGAGGCCGCCCACGATCCCGGTCTGATCTTCTGCGTCGCCGACGCCGCGCGCCTGAGATTGCAGGCCGAGGTTGTACCCGGTCGCGCCAAAGGCACCCGTGAGCGAGATCGCAACAGACTCCGGTGCGCTCGTATTCGACACGCCACCGTCGCTCCGGTTTGTCCGCCCGCGATTTTCGCCCAGCGACTCGCTGAGGATGCTCCGATCCGCGTTAAAGAACGACAGGCTCAGCGCATGTTCGCCCTGTCCTGCCGCAAAAGGGATCACAAGGCCTGCACCGAGCTTCTCGGTAAGTTGGTAGTCTTCTGCGAAATCAACGCCATAGATACCCGGCGCTGCATCCCACGCCAGGCCAAAAGCGGGGTTGAACTTGCCCAGCACCACCTGCGCCGCGCCAAAATCATGCGCGAAGTAAAGCTCTTCGGCATAAAGGCCATGGTCTTCGAGGAAGCTGTCCGAGGTGGGGGCGGTGATTTGTTCGAGAACCAGCGTGCTGTTGATCGAGGTCCGCGACGTGAAGGCGAACGAAAGCGCGCCCTCAATGGTGGCGAACGTATTGTTTATCTCGCCGCCGGGCGCAGAGGAATCGACGGTAAAATCGGTTTGCAACTCGACCGAGAATTCGGCGGAGAACGGCGAGTTCGCATCCTGAGACTGGGCTGCGGTCGCACCAAGCGCAGCACAGGCGGCAAGCGTTACAGATAGGGTTTTCATCACTGTTCCTTGGTTTTTGTGAATGACGTCAACACACGTCATTGCGTTTGATATGTGATAACATACCAGTCTACAAGCTGGGGTTTGTGTCCACCGCCTGAAGCGGTGAAC
Source organism: Roseovarius mucosus (assembly GCF_002080415.1). Classification (NCBI taxonomy): domain Bacteria; kingdom Pseudomonadati; phylum Pseudomonadota; class Alphaproteobacteria; order Rhodobacterales; family Roseobacteraceae; genus Roseovarius; species Roseovarius mucosus. The sequence continues at coordinate 1,569,818 of NZ_CP020474.1, forward strand.
AAGATGTGTTACTGAAACACGGCCGAGGGATCGTCGAGGCTGTCAGAGCCCTCTATTTCAATCCCACCAAGGTCAAGCGCGGCGATCACCCGCTCGATCGAACGGGTTTGGGCGATCAACCCCTCGACCCCCCCCATGATCAAGGCCTCGCCGCCCGCATTCCCGCGTTCAAGCATCTCGTCATATGCAAATCCCGCTTCAGCCGATGTCTTGATCCGTCCCAGTGCAAGAACCGCATCAGCGAGCCGCGCGCGCATCTCGACATCAAGCGTTGGGGCAATCTCAGCAACGAGCCCGGAGAGGGAGGGGCCAGACACACTCGTGCCATCAGTGCGGGTATAACTCCCGAGATAGACGTTCCGGATCCCCACCCCGTTATAGAAATGATCGTTGTGGGTATTGTCGGCGAAGCAGGAATGTTCTTCTTCGGGATCGTTGAGCATCAGACCAAGCCGCATGCGTTCGCCCGCCGTCTCACCGTAAGAGAGGCTTCCCATCCCGGTCAGGATTGCGGCAAGGCCAGCCCGCTCATCCGCCATCAGGGCCGCGCGCGCCGCGCCACCGTCGGCCCATTGCGTTGTCATCCAATCCAGATCGCCGACCAAAAGCTTGGTCGCCGCCGCCAGATACTCGGCTCGACGGGCGCAATTGCCGCCGGTGCAGTCCGCGCCTTGCGCATAATCAGTCCAGGGCCGATCCCCCGCGCCGTCGCCATGCCCGTTCAGGTCCTGCCCCCAAAGCAGGAATTCGATCGCGTGATAGCCGGTGGCGACATTCGCCTCGACCCCGTCGGCCTCGTGAAGGGTCTCCTGCAGGAGAGTCGGGGTAATCTCTGTCGCGTCGATCTCTTGACCCGAAAGCGTGAAGACCGGATTGGCGATCACGTTGAGCGCGGCCAACTGGTTTTGGTCTGTCGCGCCGCCATAGGCCCCGTCGACATAGTCGATCAGCCCCTCATCCAGCGGCCAAGCGTTCACGCGACCCTCCCAGTCGTCCACAATCGCATTCCCAAAGCGGAACACCTCTGACTGCTGGTAGGGCACGCGCGCTGCAAGCCAGGCTGCGCGGGCGGCCTGAAGGGTCGCGCCTGACGGGGATTGGATCAGCGCGGCCACCGCCGTCTGCAGCGCCTGCGCGGCAGTCAGACTGTCAGTGTAGTTGGCTGCCGCAATATCAGCGTAGGTGTCAAGCACGTCACCGGGTGTCTGTGCCAGAGCTGTGCCGCCCAGCGCGGCAATCACAGCCGTCGTAGTAAGGAGGTTTCGGATCATCGTTCATTGTCCCTTCTTTTCGTTTGTATTCACCGGACGCGGAGGGCGAGAATGTTGCGCCCCTTTCGCATCCAGCGAGCCTTTCATGTCGAAACCCCGACCGATGACCCCGTCAGGCCGTCAGGCGTGTTCAGGTAAAGCGCAATCCCTCATGCGGCCGTCAGAGGAACACCTTGAGCCTTGGTCGCTATCCTGACTGATTTTATCAGAAACTGCAATATCAGAGTTTTTCAGTCACCTACTTGCCTTTGTGCGCCCAGCATCGGAAAATCTTGATGATGGCATCGGTCAACACGGCTGGATTGGGCTGGGGCCAAATCGGCCTTTCGTGCAGCAGGTGAAGTAAATCCAGCGTTGCGAAGCGGCGCGTACCGCTGGCGACCCTGTCCAAACCGCAGTGCGATATCTGCGGATACGCGCATTTTTCCTGCGCTTCTTGTCCCCTTCTTTAAGCCACGTGAACTTCAAGGCTATGAAACGACGATTTTCAGCGCCATTCTGTGCGATAAGCGTGACGCTATGCGGGCGTTGCCCGGAACATCACCGCGTAATGTGCAATGATCGAACGGAACTATGCATGGAACTTTGCCAGACTAAGACATGTATCCAGAGCGCACCGGCATCAGACGCCGCCTTGCGGTTTATTGGCCGTATTCCAACACTGCGGTTCGCGCGTAAAAATGGCCCTCGGTATCGGCGGCACAACCTTGAACCCGAGTGGCACGTGGCCCGCGAGGGGCGAGAGGCCTATGCCAACATCGAGACCCTGTATGGGTTGGACCAATCGGCTGGCGCCGACCATCGCTTGATCGCGATGAATGATGCGCTGAGGGGGGCACGGAGACCGGCAGAAGACCTTCTGTCGCCCCAAGGGCAGGCGATGCTTGCCGACAGCGGGTTCGCCACGGCGAACGGAGGCTGACATGCGGTATCTGCTCGTTATCCTCGCGGTGCTGGCGCTGCCCGCCCATGCCCGCAGCGTCACTGACAGCGCGGGCCGCGTGGTCGAGGTGCCGGAGACGGTAACCTCTGTTTTCGCGTCCGGGCCTCCAGCCTCGGTGCTGGTCTATGTGCTCAAGCCCGAGGCGCTGACCGGCTGGCCCCGTGCGCTGCGCCCCGAGGAACGCGCCTATATCGCAGCGCCCTACCGCGACATCCCCGAAACCGGTCGTCTCACCGGGCGCGGCGGCGAAGCAAACTTAGAGCGCGTCTTGCAGATCCAGCCGGACCTGATCGTCGATTTCGGCTCGGTGCGCGACACCTATATCGACCTTGCCGATAGGGTGCAGGAGCAGACCGGCATTCCCTACCTTCTTATCGACGGACGGTTTGATAACACCCCAGAGGCGCTGCGCATCTTGGGCCACGCTCTTGGAGTGCCTGAGCGTGGGGAGGTGCTGGCACTGGATGTCGAGGCGACATTTGCCCGAATTGACGCAATGTTGGCCAACGTGCCGGAGGAAAACCGCCCGCGCGTCTATCTTGCCCGCGGCCCCGAGGGGCTGGAGACCGGGATGAAAGGCTCGATCAATACCGAGATCATCGAGCGCGCCGGGGGGCGCAACGTAGCAGATGACGGTGGGGCGACGCGGGGTCTGGTGAATGCATCCATGGAACAGCTCATCGTCGCCAATCCCGACACAATCGTGACATGGGACCCGAATTTCTACGCATCGGTGTTTGACGATCCGCTGTGGCAGGGAATCGACGCAGTTCAAAGGGGGCGGGTCTACCTGTCGCCCACGGCACCTTTTGGCTGGATCGACCGGCCTCCGTCGCTCAACCGGATGATGGGGCTGCTTTGGATGGCGGGGCTGCTGTATCCTGATCTCTGGCAAGGGAACCTGCGCGAGGATACCCGAGCCTTCTACGCGCTTTATTACAATGTCGATCTTAGCGACGAGGACTTGGAAAGGCTGCTCGAATGGGCCGAAGGACGACCGCCGATGTAAGCCCGCCAAACGCCGGTTTGCTCAAAGGCCTGAGCTTGACCGGCGGGCTGGCTATGGTGCTGGTTCTGCTGGCGTTTGGCGCGGTGATGATCGGCCCCTATGGCCTGACGACAGGCCAAGTTCTGTCAGCGCTTCTCGGACAGGGGGACCAGCAGGCACAGATCGTGGTGTGGAACATCCGCCTGCCGCGCGTGGGGGCGGCGCTGCTGGTCGGCGCGGCCCTTGCCGCCGCCGGGGCGAGCTATCAGGCTTTGTTTCGTAATCCCTTGGTGTCGCCCGATATTCTCGGGGTCTCGGCAGGGGCGGGGCTGGGTGCAGTGGCTGGCATCTTTCTGTCACTCCCGGTGGTGATGATCCAGGCCTCTGCTTTTGTTGGCGGTATGGTGGCGGTGGGCTTGGTCACTCTGGTCGGTTCGTTGGTGCGTGGCACTGACCGGACCTTGACGCTGGTGTTGCTGGGCGTGGTGGTCGGCGCATTGGCGGGGGCCGCCACCTCTTTGCTCAAGGTGATGGCCGATACCTATGATCAGTTGCCCGCGATCACCTTTTGGTTGCTGGGATCGCTGGCGTCCATCACGACGCGGGATATTGTTCCGGCCCTGCCCGTGGTGCTGATCGGACTGATCCCACTGGCCTTGTTGCGGTGGCGGATCAACGTTCTAAGCCTTGGCGACGAAGAGGCCCGCGCATTGGGAATCGAGGCCGGGCGCACACGGTTGATTGTGATCGCGTCGGCGACGCTGATTACGGCAAGCGTCACGGCCTTGGCCGGGGTTGTGGGCTGGGTCGGCCTTGTCATCCCGCATATCGCGAGGATGCTGGTTGGTCCGGGTTTTGGCCGCTTGTTGCCCGCTTCGGCGATGATTGGCGCGGGCTATCTGCTGGTGGTTGACACGCTGGCGCGGACTATAGCGGCGGTCGAAGTTCAGTTGGGCGTGCTGACAGCCGTCATCGGTGCGCCGTTTTTCGTGTGGCTGCTGGCGCGTGGCCGAAGGGGCTGGTTGTAATGCTTGAGGCGCAGGACCTGTCCATCGGCTATGGCAAAAGTCCGATCGGCACCGGGCTGAACTTGCAGGTGCGGGAGGGTGAGATTCTGTGCCTGCTGGGTCCGAACGGCTGCGGCAAGACAACACTGTTCCGCACGCTTTTGGGGTTGCTGCCCGCGCTTTCCGGCTCCGTCCTGCTGGGGGGCCGCCCGATCACGGCACAGACGCGCGCCGAAATCGCACGGGCCATCGCCTACGTCCCGCAGGCCCATGCGCCGCCCTTTCCGTTCGAGGCGCTGGAAGTGGTGCTGATGGGGCGCACGGCGCGGCTCGGGGCCTTTGCTCAGCCGGGCAAAACCGACCGTGCCGTCGCCGAGGATGCGATGCGACACCTCGGCATCCATGACCTTGCGCATCGAGACTATTCCCAGCTGTCCGGCGGGCAGAGGCAACTGGTTCTGATCGCCCGCGCATTGGCCCAGGAGGCCACGCTGATCGTGATGGATGAGCCGACCGCCAGCCTCGATTTCGGCAACCAAGCGCAGGTGCTTGCGCGGATCGGCGCATTGGCGCAGATCAAAGGCACTGCAAGCCATGGCGTCATCCTGTCGACCCATGACCCCGATCAGGCCTTTGCGCTGAACGCACGCGTTCTGCTAATGCATCGCGGCGGAGTGCTGGCAGAGGGCCCCGCCACAGAGGTTCTGACAGAGGCCAACCTTACCACCGTCTACGGGCTTCCAATAACGGTCGAAAGCACGCTCTCAGGCCGCAAGGTCTGCTTGCCAAGGCTCGCCACTGATACGTCCGCCACCATGATGCCAGATGCCATGACGAGCCCCTAGGTGGTATTGGCGGCCTAATGGCCCGGCTCGTCGGCCAAGGCATCTTTGATCATGGCAGCCAAGAAGAGCGCACGGTCCTTTTCGACGTTCCGAAACCCACGGTTTGTGAACAGCATACTCAGGTCATTGTCGCGACCGCTAGGCCGGTAGGCTGTTCAGCGCCAGAAACACCAATGCCGAGACAAGCGCCGCAGCAGGAACCGTGATCACCCAAGCCGCAATAATGGTCATGAAATGCGACCGACGCACCAGTTTGCGCCGACGGCGTTCCTCGGGGGCGATCCGCAATTCGAGGGGCTTTGCCACTTTGTTGTTCCGCAGACGGCGTTCCGCATCCCACTCGCGAAAGAAACCAACGCCAAACACCCCGCCCACGGCGATATGCGTTGAAGAGACGGGCAAGCCCAACCAACTTGCCACGATAACCGTGAACGCCGCCGACAGCGCCACGCAATAGGCGCGCATCGGGTTCAGTTTGGTGATCTGAGAGCCGACCATGCGAATAAGTTTGGGGCCAAACAAGAACAGGCCAAAGGAAATGCCGAACGCGCCGACGATCATGACCCAGAGTGGGATCGACACCTGTTCCGTGACGCTGCCGAACTCTGCCGCATGGACGATGGCCGCCAACGGACCTACTGCATTGGCTACGTCATTCGCCCCATGGGCAAAGCTCAACAGCGCCGCCGAAATCACGAGGGGCGCGCCAAACAGCACCTTGAGAGACTTGTTGCGATTTTCCAGCCCTTGTGACTGCCGCTTGATCAGTGGGATCGTCACAAGCCATGATATCACTCCCATCATCAGACCGATGGTGACGGCGGTACCGAGGTCGATTTTGACAACGCGCTTTAGCCCTTTCATCGCCAGATAGGTTGCAAACGCCCCAACCATGATCCCGATAAGGATCGGCACCCAGCGACGCGCGGCGGCAATCTTGTCCTCGCGGTAAATGATCCGCGATTTGATCAGCGCGAGGAAGAGCGCTGCAATCACCCCGCCCAGCACCGGCGAGATGACCCAAGACGCGGCAATTGCGCTCATCGTGCTCCAATTGACTGCGGCCAACCCGGCGGCGGCAATCCCGGCCCCCATCACCCCACCGACCACGGAATGCGTGGTCGACACAGGGGCCCCGATCCATGTTGCAAGGTTGATCCAGAGCGCCGCTGAAATCAGCGCCGCCATCATCGCCCAGATAAAAACCTGCGTATCCGCGACGGTCACGGGGTCTATGATGCCACTGGAAATGGTCGAAACCACATCTCCGCCCGCAAGCAACGCCCCTAGCGTTTCGAAAATCGCCGCAATCGTGATGGCACCACCAAGGGTCAGCGCATTGGCACCTACCGCTGGTCCCATATTATTGGCCACATCATTGGCCCCGATGTTGAGTGCCATATAGGCCCCAAACACCGTCGCCGCGATCACCACAAAGTTGATCGGGAATTCACCAAAAAAGACCGCCGCGGCAAGCGCTGTCACGACGATAAAGGCCAGGGCGATGCCAGGCGCCACCATTGGGCGCGCAACATATTGCGTTGCTGTCTCTAGATGGGAAAACCGCTGAAGATCCCTGTCGAGGGTCTCAAGGTGTTTGGCGTCGTTTTGCGTGTCGCTCACAGCTTGCCCCCCGGTAACTGGCTGGATGGGGCATATTCAAGCGCGCGATTGGCATCAACCGACTTTGTCACAAAATCGAAATAAATTTGTTACATCCTGCGCAGGATGTCTTGCAACTCTGGCTCTTGAACCATGCTCGCGGCAGCACCGGGGCTGACCCATGTGAGGCGGCGTTCCGCAGCTTCGGGATAGTCTTCATCCATCTGATCCACCTCAATCGTAAAGACCAGAGTTTCCACCGAGACGGGCAATCCTGTGGACAGCTCTTTTTCGTAGCAATAAAGACCAACCGCCTCTTTGCTCACACATCCAGACCGCACGCCGGCCTCTTCCCAAGCTTCCTGCAATGCCGCGCCGGGGGCATCCTTACCGTCAACTGGCCAGCCTTTCGGGATGACCCAGCGCCCCGTGCCGCGCGAGGTGATGAGCAATACTTCCTTGCGGCCATGCGTTTCTCTGTAGCAGACCGCCGCCACCTGAAGCCGACGGGGACGTTTGAAAAACGCACACACCAAGTCGATCCATGTACCGTAGATCGCTCTTGCCATGATCCTCGCGTCCCCCAAAAAAATCCTTTATTCACATATTTATACGAAAAACACCCTGTCAGTGCAAATGCAGGCCTTGGTGGGGTTAGCCGTCGACACTGCCGCATTGGTGGTCTCGCTCAAGTCCACCGGGTTTGGCGCGCCCTAACCCAGTTCCAGTGTGGCGACGGCATGCAGCGTATCACCATTTTGGGGTGCAGCGCCACGATACATTCGGGCGGTCCCGAACCCTTCGACAAAGCCGTTTCGCCGCAACACCGCGCCAAAGGCTGCACTTCCATCGGGCACGTCAATGATGGTCAGCGGCTCTGCCAATGCCGCCGCCGCCTGCCCCGCGAGATGCAGCGCCGCCATGGCGTCGGGTGCCACTATGGGGCCGATCTTGACCCCCTCGCGGCAGCGCCGCGCCGTGGCAAAGCCCGTTATTTCTGCCGCTTCGCGCAGCAGCACGGTTTTGCGTGTGGCGATATTGTCCACCCATCCCCGTAGAAACCGTTGCCGACAAACGCCCGTCGCAGCCCGATCGAGACGGGCAAGTGCCGGGAAATCCTCTGGCCTCGACAGTGGCAATGTCAGAGCCTGCAGTGGCAAAGTTGCCGTCAGGCGGCGGGTCCGGTCGACCAGCGCAAAGCCAGATTTGGCGTAATTCGCCTCTTGCGCGGGCACACCGTCAAGGCCCAGGGGGCGCGTGCCGGCATGGGCGATGGCATTTTGCCAGAGGGCAAAGCCTATCCCTTGATCGCGAAACGCAGGACGGCAGAGGTAGAGCCCGAGAAAGGCGTGGGCATCAGAATGGTTGACGACGGAAATAGCCGCGACCGGCTGCCCGTCCACTTCGGCCACGAAAAACCCCTCAGGATCAGCGGCATAAAAGGCCGCCGCGTCGTCAATCCCCGGATTCCACCCCTCCTCCGCTGCCCAGTCGAGCATTTGCACGACCTCTGGCAGGGTTGCGGTGCGGCACGACAGGTCACTCATCGCTGAAGCGCCTCGCGCAGGGAGGTGGGCGGCTGGGTGACATTGCGCAGATCAAGCGACGCCACAAGATCCAGCAGGTGGCTTTTCATCAGTTGTTCGGCAAGAGCGGCATCGCGGTTGGCAAAGGCATCCAGCAGTGCATGATGCGCCTGCGTTTCGCATAGTGCGGCACGACGACGCCAATAGAGGGCGATGATCAGCGACGACCGCGAGATGAGTTCGGAAATGAAGGTCTCTATCGTGCTCTGATCTGCAATGCGGGCGATTTCGATATGAAACTGGCCCGACAGGAACAGCGCGCGACCGTTCTCTCCGGCGTCGAGAGCGGCGTGTTCGTCGCAGATATTGGTCTTCAAAAGGGCAAGGTCCATTTCCGTCATGCGGGTCGCTGCGGAATGCGCGGTGCGGGGTTCCAGAAGGGCACGGGCCTCGAACACCTCACGCGCTTCGCGGATCGAAGGTTGCGCGACGAAAGCACCACGATTGCGCTTCAACTCAACCAGATGGCGGTGCGAAAGGGCCAAAAGCGCCGCGCGCACTGTGGTGCGGCTGATGCCATAGGCATCGCCCAATTCATCTTCGCCAAGTTTGGTGCCGGGGGGCAGGCGATGTTCGTGGATCGCACGTTCAAGGTCTAGGATGACCGCGTCGCTGGTCCAAGTTGTGATCTCGATCTTGGTCATGGGTCCTGCGCCGATTGTTTGCCCCTGAGTATGTCTTTTTCCGATTCGCATGGAAAGGGACAAGTAGAACAGTGGGTTTCGCGATTTGAGACAATATTGTATACAAAAATGTTCTGATTTTTAAGCGCCACCCGCTGCCAGAGGCCCATAAAACGGGCGGCGCCGGTTTTTGCGCCCTCCCGCCCGCGAAAACTCTGCCGCACTCGCAATTCAAAGCGCAGGGTCATTGCAGATGACGGTATGGGGGCCTTTATGCGAACGGGGTATGATCTTGAATTGGTGCACCTGACCAAGCGCTATGGCGATACGGTTGCAGTGCGTGATTTGAATCATGTCTTTGTAAAAGGCAGCTATGTCTGCCTTTTGGGTCCGTCCGGCTGTGGGAAATCATCAACACTGCGCATGATCGCAGGGCATGAGGACGTCAGCGAAGGGGCCATTCTACTGGATGGGCACGACGTATCGCCGCTTCCTCCCGCGCAGCGCGGTACGGCCATGATGTTTCAGAACTATGCGCTCTTTCCGCATCTGTCGGTGCGCGAAAACGTGGCATTTTCGCTGCGCATGAAAGGGGTGAACAAGGCGACGCGCCACGCCCGCGCCAATGAGCTTCTGGAACTTGTAGACATGCTAAATCTGGCTGACCGTCTACCTGCACAGCTTTCTGGGGGCCAACAACAGCGCGTTGCTTTGGCACGCGCGCTGATCACTGACCCCAAGGTGCTCTTGCTGGATGAGCCGCTGTCAGCGCTTGATCCGTTCCTGCGCGTTCGGATGCGCAGCGAGTTGAAGAAACTACAGCGCGCGTTGGGCATCACCTTTCTGCACGTCACCCACGGCCAGGATGAGGCGCTCGCGTTAGCCGACGAGATCGTCGTGATGAATGACGCGGTGATCGAACAGGCTGGGCCTGCGCGCGAGGTCTGGGCACGCCCGCGCACCGAGTTCGTGGCGCGCTTCATTGGCGGGCATAACGTGCTCGCACGATCCGGCGGCAAGGTTACCGTGCGCGCCGATGCGGTATCGCTGGGAAAAGACGGCCTGCCCGCTACGGTGATCGCGGTCGAATATCAGGGGGCCTCTGTCAGTGTCACGGCCGCAACCGAAAGCGGCGAAGAGATGCTTGCCCTGCTGCCCGAAGCGCAATTTTTTCAATCTCCGAAATCTCCCGGTGAAGCCGTCAGGCTGAGCTGGGACGAAGGGCGACTCCACCGGCTTGAGGCCTGAGAGCCCACCCCAATTCCCACCAATCCACAGGACAGAGAGGAACAGAACAATGGCAAAACCCAAGGTCGGCTATAGTCGTCGCGCCCTACTCAAGGCCGGGGGCGCAGCATTTGCCGCCTCCGCACTGCCCGCCCCCATGCTCTGGGCGCAGGATACCAAGGACATCGTGCTGCGCCAGTTTGGCACCGGCGTGTCGAACCTCAACGACGTGGCCAACAAGGTCAAAGAGGACCTCGGCTTTACCTTGGAAATGACGGCGCTCGACAGCGATAGCGTCACCCAGCGCGCAGCCACCCAGCCCGATAGCTTTGACATTGCCGATATCGAATACTGGATCTGCAAAAAGGTTTGGCCGACCGGCAACCTTCAGGCCATGGATACCGCGCGTATCGCCAATTACGACAAGATCGTCGGCATCTTTCGCTCGGGCAAGCTGACGCCCACGTCGACCATTGCCCAAGGCACCGCGCCGCATTCGGTGGGATTTGTCGACGGCCCCGGCAGCACCAGCTTTGCGAGTGAAGAAACCGGCTGGATGACCCTTATTCCGACGATTTACAATGCCGATACGCTAGGGATCCGCCCAGACTTGATCGGCCGGCCGATCGAAAGCTGGACCGAGCTTTTGAACCCCGAATTCAAGGGCAAAGCGTCGATCCTTGATATTTCGTCCATCGGCATCATGGATATGGCCATGGTCTGTGAGGCTATGGGCGCAGTCGAATATGGCGACAAGGGCAACATGACCCGCGACGAGATAGACAAGACCATGGCGATCTTTACTGAGGCCAAGAAAAACGGACAGTTCCGCGCCTTTTGGAAAAGTTTTGATGAGAGCGTGAACCTGATGGCGAGTGGAGAGGTGGTGATCCAGTCGATGTGGTCACCCGCCATCACCGCAGTCAAATCACGCGGCATCCCTTGCGTGTATCAGCCGCTAAAAGAAGGCTATCGCAGTTGGGGGGGCGGTATCGGCCTGTCCGCATCCCTATCCGGAATGGAGCTGGATGCGGCCTATGACTATATCAACTGGTATCTGTCGGGCTGGGTTGGCGGCTATTTGATGCGGCAGGGCTATTACTCTGCGGTGCCCGAGACCTCCAAAAACTTCATGTCCGAGAACGAATGGGGCTACTGGTTCGAGGGCAAGCCCGCAACGGATGTTATCACCTCGCCCACCGGCGATACCCTTGCGCAGGCCGGAGAGGTGCGTGATGGCGGGTCGTTCAACGAGCGTATGGGCGCTGTGGCCTGCTGGAACGCGGTTATGGACGAAAACCAGTATATGGTGCGCAAGTGGAACGAGTTCATCGCTGCATGACCCGATAGAACGCAGACTGAACGCCATTTAGGTATGGGGGGCAGGCGCCCCCCATACCAAGGATCCTGACCAAAGTTCCCAAGCATGAAGAGCGGGTAACATGACGACCAACCGTCATATTCTGGGCTGGTTACAAGCGGCACCTCTGGCTGTGGTGCTGCTCGCGTTTCTGATCGCACCCATTGTGATGATCGTTGTCGTCAGCTTTTGGGGCGCGACCGAGTTTTCGATTTATCCCGCATTCCAGTTCGACAATTACGAGTTTCTGTTTGGCTCGCCCGTGACCTATCAGGTGTTTGGCGCAACACTGAAATATGCGCTGATCACGTGGGCGCTGACGCTCACCATAGGGTTCACAGTTGCCTATTTTCTGGCCTTTCACATTCGCAGCCTGACGATGCAGGTGGCACTCTTTCTGGTCTGCACGATCCCGTTCTGGACATCTAATATCATCCGTATGATTTCCTGGATTCCGTTTTTGGGCCGCAATGGTCTTGCCAATCAGACGTTGATGTCTTGGGGTGTGATCGACGAACCGCTGGAATGGCTGCTCTATTCCGATTTCGCGGTGATCCTTGCCTTTGTGCATCTCTACACGCTTTTCATGGTGGTTCCGATTTTCAACACCATGATGCGGATCGACAAATCCCTGCTTGAGGCGGCGCGCGACAATGGCGCGAACGGCTTGCAGACTTTGCTACACGTCATCCTGCCGCTCACCAAACCCGGCATAATGATCGGAACCATTTTTGTCGTGACATTGGTGATGGGCGATTTTGTCACCGTTCGGTTCATGTCCGGAAGTCAGAGCGCCAATGTGGGGCGTTTGATTTCCAACGATATTGCCCTTTTGCAATACCCATCCGCAGCCGCGACCGCCGTTGTGCTGCTCTGCACCGTCCTGATCGTGATTGCGATCCTGCTGCGGTTTGTGAACATTCGCAAGGAACTCTGAGATGGAACGCAGGCCGCGCTCGTTTTACGTCTTGGCCGCCTTTTTTGGCCTATTCGTACTGTTTCTCTATGGTCCGATCCTGACCATCAGCATCCTGAGTTTTCAGGGGCCGCAAGGGGGGCTGACCTTTCCCATGAACGGCGCGTCACTGCACTGGTTCCGCGACCTGTTCGAGCAGCAGGCGGTGGGCGACATCTGGGGCGCATTCCGCCGCAGCTTGGTGCTTGGGCTGGTCGTGATGGTCACGACCGTGGTGGTTTCGGTCATGGCTGGACTGGCCTTTCGCAAGCGGTTTGCCGGATCTGGCCTTTTGTTTTACGCCACAGTCACCGCGCTGGTGATCCCGTCGATCCTGATTTCCCTAGGGGTGGGCCTCATCTTTACCCAGTTGGGCCTAAAGATACATTGGGCAACCTCGGGCTTTGGCGCACAACTGACGTGGACGCTTCCCTTTGGGTTGCTGATCATGTTCGCCGTTTTTAACCGCTTTGACAAAAGCTATGAAGAAGCCGCCCGCGATCAAGGGGCCACCGCGTGGCAGACCCTGCGCTATGTGGTTCTGCCGATCATTGGGCCTTCGCTGATCGGGGTGGCACTCTTTGGCTTTACCCTGAGCTATGATGAGTTCGCCCGCACCCTGCTGACGGCTGGCAGCTACAACACCCTGCCTCTGGAGATCTTTGGGATGACGACGAATGTCACCACGCCGGTGATCTACGCGCTTGGCACACTCACCACGGTTTTTTCCTTTGCAATCATCGCAGCCTTTTTGATGGGCGCGTGGATCATGGGCAAGCGGCGCGCACGTCTTGGTTCGGATGCGGGGCTCGGATTGTGAAGCTTGCCTATATCAACCCCAATGCAACGGTCGGCATGACAACAGGGGTCGTCACCGCCGCGCGCAAGGCCTTGCCAGAGGCGGACATCTTTGGCCTGACCAATACAAGCGGTCCTGTGGCCATTCAGGGCAAGGCGGATGGGGACGCGGCGGTGCCCGGTCTTTTGTCCCTTTTACCCGTCGCACGGGCGCAAGGCGCGCAGGCAATTGTAATCGCCTGTTTCGACGATACAGGCCTCAATGAGGCGCGCGCGCGCGCCGGTTGCCCGGTTTTGGGTATCGGACAGGCCAGCTATGTGATGGCGCAGTTGCTAGGTCTGCGGTTCTCGGTCATCACGTCTATGGCCATTTCTGTCCCCGTGATCGAAGAGAATATCCGCGAGCAGGGCTTTGCCGGGATTTGCGCCTCTGTGCGGGCAAGCGGCCTGCCGGTGCTGACCATCGACGAGGGCGCACCAGAGACCATCGACCGCATCGCCGCCGAAATCGAGAGCGCCCGCCTTGAAGATGCTGCCACCTGCGCCGTGCTGGGTTGCGCCGGAATGGCCCCGCTGCAAGGGGCGTTGGCGGCACGGACAAGTTTACGCCTGATCGACGGCGTTTCAGCATCTGCCCTGTTGGCCAAGGCGGTCGTCACCGGCATTGGCCCATAGGCGACCGGAGCGCCCCAACCGCGGATCTGTTCGTCTGGGCGAGCGGCCTATAACCAGCCTTCTGGCCGGGACCGTGACGCCGCAAGGCCGTTTCGGTATCGACACCCTTACCCTACCATCATGGACAATAGGTTTTGCCCGCTCGCCCGCGCGCTATTCCACGCGCAGCCGTCCGGACACGCTACCTTTGGTGACAAGATAACCTGCCTCGATCAGGGCGCGGACGAACACTGCGTCCTCGTTAAGGCTTATATGCTCGACCATTAGGTCACCTGCATCATCGAAATAGCCGCGCAAAGCGGTGCGGTCTGACCCGGCCCAAGGATCATCCGTGCCCACGTCGATCAGGCAGGCCTCGGGTTCATCGGTGCGCAGCATCGACAAGGCAAAGCTCTGGCCGAAATCATTGGCATCAAGGTCGGGGATCAGTTGCGTTGCCCAAGGCGTCACGCAGTCGCGTATTTCGCCCATCTCGTTGGCCACCGGCAGTGACAGCCAGATCGCCCCGGTGCCGCCCCTGACTGCTTGGCGAAAGGCGCGGATGCGGTTGAGGGCGCGCAGCGCCTCAACCTCGCTCACGACGATGGCTTCGCGGGTCATCGACCAGCCCTCAGGTGCCCCGAGGCCCGCCATCGCACCGCGCAGCCAATCCGGAGCGCCGTCGATTTCCGACAGGAATTCCGCAGGGATGTCCAATGGTTCGGCAAGCGGGGTCGCCATGGCCATTTCTCCTGTGCTAGGTCCAAGCGCCGCCGCGCCGATCAGCGCCGCCGCAGCCCAATTTCGGCCTTTGGTTGAGGTTCTCGACATTGTCTAACTCCTTTCCCGGGAGCGGCACAGCCGCCGCTCCTCTCATTCGGCGCTTTGCCTGCTAGTAGTGGTTGCGCGGGTTGATCCCAAGCATCTCGCGCAGGTCGTTTTCGGTGATGTCGTCAGGGCTGTTCACGCCACCTACACCTGTGGTGCGGATCTCCTCGTGCCATGCACTTTGCGGCGACCCGTCCAGACCAGTGTAGTTCACGATTGCCGATCCGACATCGCCGCGCATCCCATGAGTGGCGTGGATCAGCTCATGGCCCAAAACCACGCCCGGATCGGGCGTCTCGTAGGACAATGTGCCGGTTGACGCGTCATATTCTGGCAACGCCGGCAGGTAGGATGGGTCATAGACAAGGTTGATATCACCCGGCGTGCTCGACGTGAAGGGCTGACCATCCGCCCGCGCCCCCCCAGCCGCATTGGCCTGAAAGCTGATTGTGGTGGTCTGCGGGTCCTCCACGATCCGGCTGACAAGCTCTCGCCCGGTGTCAAAATTGGTCTCACCGGTAAAGAAGCTTTTGATATCGAGCCAAAGCCCGTGCAGCCAGCTTTGGCTGATTTCGCCAGTCTCCATATCCACCCGCGCAGTGGGATCAACGCGTTGCAGACTTTCCTCGACCTGCCGCCTATAGGCCTCATCGCCCTGCACGATGCCTTCTAGCCCTGTGGGATCAATGAACGACATCGGGTTGTTGTTGGCATAGGCAAAGAGAGTGCAGGCGATGGTGTTGCCTACGCAGCGCTCGGGGTCGCTGAGATAGAGCGGGTCAGGCGAGATGAAGCGCCCCAGCGCCGGATCGTAGTAGCGCGCCCCGTAGTAATAGAGCCCCGTCGCATCATCGAGATATTTGCCGGTAAAGCGGTGATGCGTCTTTTCACGCGGCTTCTCGTCGGCGACGGCCTCCTCATGGCTGGCCCAATCGGATGACAGAATTTGGGGCTGATGCTCTGTGCCATAGGCGCGGTAGAGCATCTGTTCGACCGGCACACCAGCGCTCGTCATCACGTAATCCGAGGAATCCAGATGGTCCTTGAGATAGTAGAACCAGCGCCCTGTCCCGTGTTCCATCCGCACCAAGCGGGTAGAGCCGATATTGACAAAGCTCTCGTCCCCTTTCGGCCCGCGATGGAAAGTTTCGGTGGGAAAGAGGTAAAGCTCTGCGGCACCCGCATCGTCGAGCGGCACTACGTCCTTGTACGTTCTCCGCCCGGTTTGGTCGTAGCCAAAGAACACGTCATGCTCCAAGGTCTGCGCCCGGATCAGCCGCCCATAGGCATCGAAAACCGTTGCCGTTACCTTGGGGCTCGCGGCCAGCTGACCAAAGCCGTCAAAGCTGTAGGGCGCAGCAGAGGCACCAACCGGGATCAGGTCCGTATCGGCATCCGAGGGCGGCACCAATGTTTCCCCCGCAGCCATTTCGTCATTCCGCGAAAAGGCACCGGCATCGGTGTATTCAAACGCCGCGTGTTCGCCGTAGCGCAGGTACCGCACCAGTTGGTTGCGAAAGTCGTAGTGGAAAGTGCCCGACCGGTCGACATGGCCATGTGCGGGCGCAGGCCCAGCCGCCAGACGGTCCACGATCTCGGTGATCGAACCATTCCCGTTGAAGGTCATCGAGATGTCCTGCAACGCCGTGCCGTCACCTGTCCGCGTCACGATTTCTTCGAGAAAGAGCGTTTCGCGGTTATAGGTCAGCTCGGTCACGGCCCCAGCGCGGTAGGCAATCTGATCAATCCGGCTTTCGGGGTTGTAGGTGATGTCCTCGATCACCGTTTCCGGCCCGCTGAAATCGGGATGGGTGATCGCAACCCGCCGCAGGTTCCGGTCTGGCCCAAGGGCAAAGTCATAGCCGAGACCGCCCGGCCCCGTCGCCCGATTGATCCGCCCGTCGAGCGTCTGGTGAAAGCTTTCAGCAAACACCTCGCCCGCGATCTCGATCTCGTTCTGGACCATGCGGCCATTGGCATCCCAGCCAAAGCGCTGGATGCTGTCATGCCGCCCGTTAGGATCGATGACCTCAATCCGGGTGTGTTTGCCCAGAGGCAGCGGGATCGGCGTTTCGAAGGCCGCCGCAACCTGCAACGTCTCGGTCACGTCATAGGCGTATCGGATGCGGTCCTCGCCATTCACCGTCTCGAGCAGCTTGCGGTTCAGAAGGTCGTACTCAAAGGCGATCACATCGGTGGTGCCATCTTCGGCTATCCGCGCCTTGGACCATTGTCTGCCGCGCTCATCGTAGAAGTAGTAATGCGTGCCCAGCCCCGGGATTTGCTGGAATTCCATATCCCCGACAGAGTTGAAACGAAACTGCCGCGGCGCCTCTTCGCCCGCGAGCCGGATTGCAGTCAGATAGCCAAAGCCGTCGCGGTCGAACCGGGTGACAAGCGAGGTGCCACTTGCATCGCCGATCATCACTGCGTGGACGCCAACATCATTGACCAGCCGGTGCTCTTCAACCGACATGGAGCCGCCGTGCTGGTCTTCGTAGGTGGTGATTGTGGTCATGCCCCAAGGCGCATAGCTCTGGGTGGAAAATTTGCCTGACGGATGCGTTTCCTCGATCATCCGGCCCAGCCCGTCATAGCGATAGGCATTGCCGTGGCGGCGTTCGGGTTCTGGCACCTGACCCGAGGCAAAGGCTGCCTCAACATCCGGCACGGTTTCTGTCATGTAAGGTGTCCAGCGGAAGCTCAGCAGCTCATTGCGGTTGAACTCCGAGTATTTGAACATCCGAACACCGCCCTCAGCCACATCCTCCATCTCGGCCAGCTGATTGCCCCGTGCGTTGAACGCAGCCAACGAGCGCACGAATTCGCTTTCGCCCTCCGGCGTGTCGGCGGCGGAGGGGTAACGGCGCAGCGAGGTCAGGATCATGGACGGCGCGCCGTTCAGGCCAAAGCGGTAGGCATAACGTTTTTCCGACCCATCCGCGCTTAGTTCGCGCAGCTTGCGGCCAAGCGCGTCGTAGTCGTAGTTGATTTCCATGCCCAGTGGCGTGGTTTGCCCAGACAACCGCCCGGCAATCCCATCATCATAGGCCATCGTGGTAACCTGATTGCGGCTGTCGTCTGAGCCGTGAAACTTGGTATGCGCCGTTGGCAAGGTGCCGGTTTCGTCAAAGGTCACGCTTTCGATTTTCGACAGATTGTCGGACATTTCCACGACGTTGCCGAACCTGTCATAGGCCATATTCTTGAGCAGCGTATGGGTGGCGCTGTGCCAGTCGGCAATCTCTGGCGGAACATCTGCCAGACTGGAGAATACGTCGATCGCCCGCATTCCCAGACGCCCCCCATTTTCCGGCAGGTAGGCAAAGCGTTCCCGCGACAGAAGGCGCGTGCCTGCCACGGTTCGCCGCGCCGATGCGGCGTTGACAATGCCAAGCGGTGCCAAAGTGGCGCGCGCCTCTGAGTAATCGGTTTCCGTCACCCGCGCATAGCCGGGCATGACCTGGCCCTCTGGGCCGGTCAGTTCGACCACGGTTTCGGTTTCGCGGCCCGCATAGTTGAATTCGTCGAATTCCGCGAAGATGCGCGTCTTGACCGGGTTCACGCATTCTGTGTCGCTTGGCTCTTGCACGTGCTGTGGCCCCGCCGCAGCGGTCAGCCTTTCCTCGGTCTTGCGCAGCCAGCTGACATTGGCAATCCCAGTAGGCGCTGTCTGCCATGTATTGCTTTCACAGGACAGCATCGCGCCGGGCGTCGGCAATTTCTGGGCCCGTGTCGCAGTAGACAGCGAATGTAGCCCCGCCGCATTCGGATCGAGCGACGCGGACCCGGCAGCTGCAGCAAGCAGCACCGGATCGGCATCGACCGCGTAGGTCTGCCGGATACGCAACTTGCCAGCAAGGTGAAGGTCGGCTGTCACATCGGCAAAGGCGTAATATTGCTCGAACGCGATCGAAGATTTCTGGGTATCCGCCCCGCCCACGAATTCGTCGCCATAGGTGACACGCTCGACCTCGGAAAAGCCGATGAAGCGGCGGTTGATCACGTCATAGAAGGGCTTGTGGTAGAAGTATTCCTCGACCTGCACATCGCGCCGCGCCGCGTTTGCCACGCCTTCAGAGGTGACCATCTGTTTTGCCACCACCACCGGAAAATGCAGCGTCGCGGTTTCGCGCCCCGCCGCGCGATCGCGCAGCATCTCGTCGGTGGAGGTTGCATAGCGGATGTCGTGCCGCCGCCCGCTCTCGAAACTCACCACTGTCAGCAGGTTGGCCTTGACCAGTTGAATCTCTGTGGTGCGATTGAAATCAATCACCACGACCGGCGCAATCTCTGGTCCACTCGCCTGTTGGAACACGATGATTTCCGCCTGCCCGTCGGCATCCAGATCAGCCACGCGCGAGCGGAAGGAATTGGGCGCATTGCCCACCTGCACCCGAGCATTCAACGACAGCCGCAGGCTTTCATCCGCAAAAGAGCCATCGCCAAAGCCCAGCCAAATCTGAATCTCGTCGGTACGGCTGCCCATCGAGGCAAAGTCGCGCACCCCATCGCCATTGGCATCCACGTACCACATCGACTGCACGTTGTCGGACGGGCTCATGCCCCTTATCGCGGTGAACCGCCCTGCCCCGCATTTTGGGTCATTCAAGCGCATATCCCCCCAGAGCAGCGCACCCGCCTCGCGGCTGAAAATGTTGCCCTGGTTCTCGTAGATGCAAAACCCCTGATCAGCGACGTTGATCGTCACCAGATCGGGCAATCGATCACCATTCACATCCGTCAGCCGGGTCGACTGGCGGCTCAAGAGGCCCCCATCTTGGCTGTCCATCGGCAGCACCTTGGACACCCGAGCGAAATTGATCGCATGGCCCCCGTCTGGCTGGCGTCGGGTAAGGTTGAGGTAAATCAGCGCCTCGGTCCGGCCATTGGCATCAAGCCGCGTCGCGACAATGTCGCTTAGACCATCAAGGTTCACATCCACAAAGCGGCCATTTCCGTCCGAGAACAGCGACGGTGAAATCCCGTCCAGCGGAATCGCCCGCCCGATATAGGGGAAATCCCCGACCGCGTTGCCGTTAAAGACATGCAGCAGACCGTCCTCGACCTCTAGAATATCGGCATAGGTGTCACCGGTGATGTCAGCGAAATGGAACCGGTTCTCAACCAGCCTCGGCGTGATCTCGCGCGTCAGGCCAGAGGCTGTCGTGCGCGTCAGCTTCAGTGGGATAGACGTCTCAAAGGCCGATTCCAGAGCCCCTTCACCCAAGTGCACCCGGGTCACTTCGGTGTCGCTGGTCTGCACCACGTCAAGCAGCGCATCCATGTTCAGATCGGCAAGTTCCAAGTTTTGCGGCGAAATATCCCCCGCAAAAGCCAGGTTTGGCGCGGGAAAGACAAGCTCCCGCTCGGCCAGCTCTGCCGCCGTCCAGCTTGAATAGTCAAACCGCAGATCGGGGTAGCGCAGCGTATCATCGCCAAGCGCAGAGCCGCCGGTGTTGCCAAAGCGATAGACCGCGCGCAGCTGGTCTAGAACATTGACCGAATTGGGGTCGATCTCGCCCGCAAGGTCGGATTCGGCCATGGCCTGACAATCGGGATGGGTGCGCACGGTGAATTCGGTATTGTCATTCAGCGACCGGCCGATAAAGGCCATGCACCACTGGTCATAGACATCACCTGCGAAACTTGCCGTCACTTTGCCGTAGAGCTTGGGGTTCTGCTGACGCACTCCGGCGATATGGCTGACAAGGCTGGCGCGCGTGTCGATCAGATCGAAATCATAACGACTTTGCCCCCCGGCAAAGGCCACCCCGGTCAGGTAGGACCGTTCTCCGTGCTTTTCATATTCATAGCGCACTGCGTCACGGTTGGTGTTGACGCTCATCACCAGCGGCCAGCGGGTGATCGTGGGTTCGGCCGTCGCGAAATTGCCCTCGGCCACACCCTCGGCGCCAGAGAAATACATCCGGCTGCCATCCGCCATGCGCAGCTCAAACCCGGCTGGGATCGTTATTACCTCTTGCTCACCGGTACGGTCCAGCACGACCACCTCGAACGGCATATCGCGGCGCACGAACACCATCTGTTCTTCGGCCACTTCCGGGCGATAGCTCGGCAAACCGTCTATCTCGCCCAGATAGACCAGCCGCGCGCCCTGAAAGCTCAGCCGGTGAAAGAAATCGCCATCCAGCTTCCTGCCCGGAATGGCGGTGCCGAAATCCTGGTTCACGATCACCGAAGACCCGGTAAAGGACCATCCCACGCCCAGCCCCGACCCGCTGTCCCCCGCGAACTGGTTGTAGCTCAGGAAGAGGCCCGGACCGAACTTGCCTCGCTGCGGCAGCTCTGGCAGCGGCAGCGAAAAGTTGGCCGACCCGGTGTTGGCGTTGAGCTGGAACGCCCCCTCCTCTTGGCTGACCGTGCCGCCCGCAGATGGCAGCTGGATCACCGAAGAGGCGGATTTGTCATCAGCGGCGAACCCGCCCACAGGTAGGACCGCGAGCATGGCGGCGACAGGAAACGCTGTGTAAAATCGTGTCATGACAAGGTCCTTTCGGTTGGGACGTAGGATCGACAATCAGGGGTTTGACGGTGTGATGATGATCGGCACCGGCTGTAAGAAGTCGCGTCGGATCACCACGTTGGGATCGACCAGATTCGAATTGAGAATGAATTGTGGCTCTCGCTGGCAGATCACCAAGATCGGAACAGTGTTCTGCAACCCGCAAACCGGGTTACCCTTGATGTAGGGGTTTTTGCTGAGCAACGGGGTGATCTGATTGAGTTGCGCGATCTTGTTGTCCCGCAGATCGAGAAAGGACAGCTGCGGCAGCCCGGAAATCCCGCTGGTCACGGTCAGGCGGTTCTTGCGCAGGTTGAGGCTTTTGAGTTTGGAATACCGGCTGACCGCGCTTGGGTTCGCGATCTGGTTTTCCGTCACATAGAGGTGTTCGAGATCCTGTGAAAAGACAATTGGAATGGTGCCAAGCTGGTTCTTGCTCAGGTTCAGGGTTTTGAGCTTGCGCAACTGCCGCATCGGCTGCACATCCCTGATGTTGTTGTCATAAAGAAGCAGACTGGTCAGTTCCGGCATCCCGGCGATAGGAGCCACGTTGCTGATCTGCTTGGCATTGAGGTTCAACGATGTGACGCTGCGCGCCCATTCGTTGACGCCCCGGCAATTCTGGCTGCTCTGGCCCGCGCCCGCGGCCACCGCCATGATCGCGTCCACCGTACGCCTTGCATCGCCCAGCATCCCGATCTGAAACCTGTGCACGAGGCAATAGGTCAGCATCGAATTCATCACGACCGGCGCGTTCCACATCGTCGCGGTTTGCAGGCTTGGCAATTCGTCCAGAACGCGGATGTCGCGGATCTGGGTGTCGCGGAAATTGACCGATTGCAACTCTGGCATGTTGCGCAGAGCCCAAAGTTCGGCAATCGGGTTCGAAGAGATGTCGAGGTTCCGCAGCGCGCGCAAGTTGATCAGGCTGTCGTCATCCTCGAGCCCGGTATTCGAGGCATCGACAAATTGCAGCCGTTGCAGGAACCGCAGGTTGCTCACTTCGCCAACGGGGTTGTTGTCCAGCAAAACGTTCGTCGCGCTTTCAGCCACCCGGATGTAATCCAGCGTGGTCAGCCCGCGATCGCGCAGGTTGATTGTCGACATGGTCTTTAGCCGGCTTTCCGATGACCTGCAGGTTTGCGTCTGTGATATGCTCAATAGCGCGCCAACCTCTGTGCGATGCGCCTCACTCAGCGTTTCTGGTTCGTTGCGCAGGATGCAGGCCGACAGGTAGTCGCCGAAGGTCACCGGATTGCCCGCCATGCGCAGAGTGGTCAGCCGCTCCAGCGCGGCCAGGGGCCGCACATCGATGATCGCGTTATTCGATAAATCAAGCGTGATGATCTGCGTCAGCGCGGCCAGTGCCGAGACATCGGTGATCGTGTTGTCGGCAAGGTTCAACGATGTCAGATGGCTGAGGGTCGCGAGTGGTCCAAGCTCTGACAGGGTCTTGCCGGTGATCGTCAGCGCATTCGAGGAATTAAGTACGGTTGCCGCCCCCGAACAGGTGCTTTGCCCGGTGACTTCGATCATCGCGCGGATCGTGGCGCCGGTCTGGGTGGGCTCATCGCGCAACTGCACGCAAAAGGTGATGAAATCCGTGGGGCCACCGGTGGAGGCTGGATTGCCCGCGAGCTTGAATTCCACCTCGCTTCCAAAATTGGCCAGTTCGCTGAAATCGTCGATTTCGTTGTTGGAAAGGTCGAGTAACGTGAGCTGCGACAGACCAACCAGCACGCCGATGTCATCCGAGGTCAGCTCGTTTCGCGCCAAATCCAGCTCTGTCAGCTGGGTCAGAAATTGCAGAGGGGCGATGGTGTCCGGCACATTGCCGGGCAAGGACAGTTGTTGCAGCAGCGGCAGCGACGAAATCGGCCGCAAGTCGCTGATAGTGTTTCCACCCAGATCAAGCGAGGTTAGGTTCACCAAGGTGGCCAGTGCGGCCACATTGGCAATCCGGTTGTCGCTGAGATCCAGGAACTGCAACGCGGTCAGCCCTGCCAGTGGCGAGACATCCGAAATCTGGTTGCCCGCAAGCGACAGCGAGTTCAGATGCGACAGTGTCGCCAGCGGTGCCAGCGACTGCGCTCCGCTATTGTCGAGGTTCCGGCTTGTAACCGCGGTGAGGAAGTCCTGTGCCTGCCTGCAGGCCACCGTATTGCCCAGCGCGCCCGGCCCGCCCGGGGTGCCATTGAGGATCGCGCGCATTGTCGCTTCCTCTTCCGGCGTCAGGTCTCCTTTGGTGCACCAAGCGGCAAAGGTCTGGGGTGCCGTTTCGATGGGGGCGGCCCCCGGGCGGCACGCAATCTCGTGGATCCGGCCTGCGAAAAACAGGGTCGGGTCGCCCGGCGTGGCATTGGCAAGGTCAAGGTTCAGTGCCTCTACCAAGGCCGCACAGCCGGGGATATAGATCCGGTCGTGGGCCGCCTCGCTGCCGATATCAGCCTTGAATTGCAGGTAATGGATCAGCCCCTGCGACGTGTTCGCGGCAAAGACCGTGATCGGGTAATTCTCTGAGCTTGGGCAAAGTAGCGGGTTCTCCGCCGGGGCCGCATCAACGATGCTCTGATCGGTCGGATCAATGATCTGACTGGACGGGATCAGGAACCCCAACGCGGCAATCATCGTCTCTTCGTCGGACTGGCTTTCGCAGCGCACCCGATATCCCCGGCCTTCAGAAATCACCACCGGGTAATGCAGCCGGTCGCCCAAAATGTCAGTGACCAGCACCACGCTGACCTCTTGCGCCTTTGCGGGAAGGGCCAGCGCCAACACGATGAATAGAGGGGCAAGAAAGCGAAGCGTCATGGGTCTAATCCCTTCATTTTATTCAAGTATCTGGACGGTTCCCGCTCCGCAGGAGGGCCGGGTGTTATCCGCGGTCAGATTGTTACCGGGCAGGGTGAAGATGGCGGCGCTGCCCGCAGTCCAAAATGTGCCGACACAGGCAAATCCCTGCGCTGTCGATTGCATCAGCTGCGCCTCTGAAGCGCCGCGAAACTGCAGCGCTGTAGATGACCCGCTTTGCGCATCGGTGCTGACCAGCCGCAGGTTCGTGGCGTCGAGGGTCGCGTTGAAAAGCGACGCGCCCACCCGGCCAGTCAGCGTTACATTGCTCAGGATCATTTCCGCCCCGGCAGAGGCTGAAATCGCATACCGCGCCGATCCGAGCGTTGTGGGTGCCCCCGGTGCCCCACTGATCGCCAGCCGACTGTTGGACCCTTGCACCGCGATGGTGCCTGCCTGAACCCGCGTCGCCCGCGCATAATATGCGCCAGAACAGAGTGAAATGCCCCGTTCCGGCGGCAGCCCGGCATCGCCATCGGCCACCATAATCACCCCATCGGTGACCAGAGTGCCGCCATCGGAATGCAGCCCGATCGCCTCTTGCGGCACCTCCTCCAGACGCCGCCGGAGAGTTACGTCGCGCAGCATTAACCTGAGATCGCCTCGGCTATGGATCATCACGCGGGGCGAGGACAAAAGACAGGGCGACGCCGCGCCAGAGGCACCTGCGGGAACCGTCAAGATGGCCCGTTCAAGCCCGGGCATCGGGGCGATCTCGACCTCAGCAAAGCCCCGCTCTGCGTCGATCATGAGCGGCACTGTTGCTGTTACGGCCTCAGGCAGATGCACGATGAGTCGCGTCTTGCCAGCGCAGGAACCGCTGGCATGGAAGACTTCCGGCACCAGCGGCAGGCCCGGCCCGATCACCCTTATGCAGGTCGCCGCACGCGCCGCGTTACAACGCATCGCCGCCGCTTGACCGGCCCCCAAGTGCGCCGCCCGAGCCATGGATTTCCAATCGCCCTCGCCCGGCACGATGCCCAAGGCACTGGCCACCGCCGCACAGCCCTGTAGCCAGAGCGCCCGCCCGTCAGCAAAACGCAGACCCGACAGGTCCCGCCCCAGAATATCGAGCGCGGCCGGCGTCTGTTCCACGCCCTCAAAGCTCAGCGCAACGTCGATCCCCGGCAGGGCAAAGAAACCATGGCTGTGATCATATCCATCACAATTCCGCGTGCAGATGTCAGCAAAGAGCGCCGATTGCACCGCCTCCAGCTCCTCGAAACCCAAGGGCGACACCACGTCCTCCTCGGGTACGGCAAAGAGCATACGCAATGCGGCCTTTGCGGCCTCCAGTCTTGCGCCACCTTCAAGGAACAGGGGCGCAATCTCGACCCCATCGAGCCGCCGGATCGGCAGATATCCCCGCCCCTCGCCCATCGGAGCGCTGGCAACCAAGAGCGTATCGGGCAGCCCCGCCTCGCTCATGAAAAGCTCTGCACTATGCAAGGTCCAGCCCTCTGCACCGCTGTCGGCATCGGGGACCACCGGGCCCTGAGCCTCCGCCCCGGGCCCGCAATTGATTGTCAAACGAAGCTCCAGCGGATCAGGCTGGCCAAAGCCCTGAAACCCCGCACCTTGCGCGCGTTCGCGAATGCTCAAGGCGGTCTTGATCGCCTCGCATTTCGCATCCACCGCGTAGAACCCCGCCCCGTTCGGCGCGGCCAGCAGATACCGCCCGTTTGCCGTCAGATCGGCCCAAATCGGCACGCTACCGGGCCATGCGGCCTCGGCCAAAGGTGGCGGGTTGCAGGGAATAGCGGGATGTGCGCCAAGTGCCGCGCTGTCCGTCAGATCGACCTGCGTTCGGTCTGAAATGGGCCGGTCATTCGGCATCTCGATCAGCGCCCTCACTGCGCCCTCGCTTGCGCAACCTGCAAGTTCCACCGCCTGACCGCCAAAAAGCGCCACGTAAACATCCACATTGTCGTCCGTCACATACCGCGCCAGCGCGGGTTCCTCTGCCCGCGCGGCACCTGCCGCAAGGCAGATCAGCGAGATGAGTACCCCCTCCTCATGGCATCTGGCCCATACAGGTCAGCGCCGTCGCGGGCGAAAGGCCCACCGTCAGGAACACATCATCAATCCCCGCTGCGCGGCAGAAATCGGCAACTCCGATTCTCTGCTCGCCGTCAAAGTTCACCTGCAAATCGCCACCCTTCATCTGCCCCTGCGCATTCAGGCAGATCGGGTTATTGGTCAGCGCGGGCTGGCGGCAGACATGCTGCGTCGCGATCATCCGACGGCGGCTGGCAAGTTCGCAGAAATACACCCGGCAAAGCTGGCCGATCAGCGCCCGGTGCTCTGCCTCGGACTGCACCACCGCGCGCACATCATCCACCAGTTTGCCCGCCCGGGCCGCATAGTCATCGGTCTCGACGCGGGCCAGCTCCTCTGTCAGTTCCACGCCCCGTTCCACGATCTTTGGCAACAGGTTGACGTTGTCGCTGGTCATGAAGAGCCCTTCTTTCCAGCGGTTGAACTCGTCGAGGATGGCCGTCGCCCGCAGGATGCTTTCGCGGTAATTCTCGTAAATCGGCGTCATCTTGGCATCGCGCTCTGTCTCGTTGGCGCTGTGGTAGGCGGTGTATTCCGCGTTCACCGCGGCTGCGCCGTCCTTGAGACCCTGGATCGACGCGCCTGCCATAGCGAGCACGCCCTCTGCACGCTCGCGCTTGCGTTGGAACATGGCCGTGATGGGGCTTTCAACGCCGGTGAAATAGGTCTGGACGACAGCGTCGGTGGCTTCGTCGACAAAAACGTTCAGCTCGGTTGCGGTGATATTGGTGATCAGCCCACATTCCGCGTCGAACCCGGGGGCAAGGACACCGGAATAACACGAAGCCATTTCGCCCAACCGCGTGTCGAGCGTATTCGGCACGCCCAGATCCTCGGCATAGTCAAAGAGGGCAAAGTCCCACCGGATGGCGTTCAGCTCTGCCTGGCTCTGCATCCTCGCGGCGCAGAAATTGTCCCGCGCGGTCAGGTCAGCATTGCCAGAGCCGCGAAAAGTCTCGAGGTGGCGTTCTGCAGTCGCGCAGTGCCCCAGCCCGGTCAGGAACCCCGCCAGTTGCTGATGTACCACCGGAAGCCCCTGCACCTGCGCCCGGTTGAGGAGTTTCAAGACACGGTCCAGCTGTTCGGCCGAGCGGGCGGGCTGATGGAACTGGCAGACGCCTTTTTCAAACGCCTCGATCCGCACATCGTCAAACGCAGAGCCCTCGCAATTCGGCGCCCGGATGACGGCGCGTTCGATCACGTAACCTTCGATAGAATTGCGCGCCGTATCGCGTGCCTCTGCACCTGGGGCCGCGATCAAAACGGCCAGCGCCGTCAGAGAGACAAATCGGCTCATGGCGTGCTCGCAAATAGGAAGAGAAGGGTGAAAACCGCGCCTTCAAACGGGCAATCGGATGGGTTCACGGCCAGCTTGTAGGTTCCGTAAACCGGCGCGCCGAGGAATGGCAGAATCGCGTCCTGATCGTTGGGCGGCCCGGGCATGCGGGGGAATTTCCGCGCCGCAAAGCGGTTGAACTGCCAATAGCTCAGTACCCGGTTCAGATCGGCCTCGTTTGCGGCCATATTGTAGAAGGTGTGCTGCCCACCCCTGCTCGGCCCGATGATCCGTTCCGGCACCGTCACTGGCGATCCTTCGGCCAGCGGCCGGAACACCGTGCCGGACCCAAGATGGCTCAGCGTGTAGGTATTCCACTGGGCCCCAGTGCAGGTGTACTGCGCCCCGATCAGCACATCGATCAGCGTCATCGTTTTGCGCTCGCGAAACTTTTCGTCCCAGATGACAAAGAATCCGGCCTCGCGCATCGCGTCGTCACTGCCCGCGAAGGGCGAGATTTCAAAGGTCACTTCCTCGTCGAGCGCCAGTTTCTTGATGAAGCCCGATTGCGACGGCACCACCACGCGCGCCACCTCGATTGGAATTTCGGTTTCGTCAAAGAACCTCTGCCCCTCGATTTCCGAGACCAGCGCCGTCAATTGCGCCGCATCCTTGACGTAGGTCAGCGGATAATCCTCGCGCCGGCCGGTGATGCCCAACACCAGGGAATACCGTTGCCGCATCAGGTGCAGCAGCCGGTTCGCCGTGGTCAGGCTGGTGCGCTTGGCCGAAATGTAATCCGGGATCCCGCGCAAAAGCTCGCTTAGTGTTTCTTGACTCGCGATGAAAAGCTGCCGCCGCTCGTCCGGGTCGTCGATCTCACTGGCAAGGTTGACCATCTCCTCGCGCTGCGCGGCCACCTGCACCAGCATATCCGCCTGCACCTGCTCGATCTGCGTCTTGAGCTCTGCCCGCTGGCCCACCAGCTCGATGGAACCTTCAAGTGCGTTCACCAATTGCTCGGTATTGCCCTCTTCGCCACGAATGCGCGCCTCGACAAAGGCCAGTTCCGAGTTGGAAATCGCCAACTGCTGATCGGCCTGTCTTTGCCGCAGCTCGTCAATCACGGTGGTCACTTGCTGGCTTTCCTCGGCCAACCCTTCGACCGTTGCGCGGGTCATCTCGATCCGCTCGATCCGTCCCTGAGCAGCGCCCACCAGCGCGCCCAGCTGCGCGTTATCCTCGGTCAGCTGCGCCTCGTTCAGCGCCAGCTTTTCAAGCTCAAGCTGCAGGATGGCGATCTCGTTGAAATACCGCTCGATGAGCCCTTCTTGCTGCAACCGATCAAAATCCAGAAGCGCGTTTTCCTCTGCCTGCAATTCCATCGTCGCCAACATCCGGGTGTGCTGCGCCTTGAGCCTTGCGACCTGTTCATCAATGCCAAGCTGCGCGTTGTCGCAATCCACCGCGGCCATCGATCCCTGCAGCTCAAGCTCTTTAATCGCCTGCAGCCCCTCGGCCCGTTTCCCGGCCAACTGGAAATGCGCCCGATGAAGCGCCAGCGCCTTGACCGCTTTCTCGAAATCAATCCGCTCATTGGCCTCGCGGATATTGGCCAGCTGCGTGGCAAAGGCACGGACCTGACTTTCGGTCTGGATGTTGATCTTGCCGAATGCCAGCGCGGTATTGAGTGCCACGCGCGCCGCTTCCATCACCGCATAGGCGGGCTTGTCCACCGTGATCGTGGTGTAGACGCCGCTTGCCATACCCGCAGCGGCAACCGTGGTTTCCGGCACCGCAGCCAGCGCCGCATAGGCGCCTTGCACGACGGCCAAACCAGTCTGCAGACCCAAAATTGTGTTCTGAAAATCACTCGCCCAGCCCGTCACGAAATCAAGCTGCTCATTCACCTTGTCGCGCTGCTGTTCCAACCCGACCCGCTGCTTCTCCAACAGCGCCTTCTCCGCGTCATAGATGCCCTTGGCAAAATCCACCTCGGTTTGCGAAAAGCCATTGCAAGAGACGGCGCCCAGTTCATCCTCAAGGCTCAGCCCGCTGTCGATGAGGGTCGAGGCCTCGGCCATCGGCTCAAGCTCGGCCAGTTCCACAGGGTCGCCGATCACACATTTCAGTATGAAGGCTCGGCCAAGGATTCTTGCATCGTTCAGCTTGGCGCGCAGTCCCGGCTCGCTGTCAGTGCCGCACATCGTGTCTTGGTATTGCACACGAGTGAAAGACGGGCTGACCACGTCGCAGGGTTCCTCGCCCGGCAGAGCGGGGGCAAAGGGCGTGTCCAGCGTCTCGCCGATGAGAGCAAGCTGGTTTTCAACGCCGCAAATGTCCTCTCGGATCACATTCCGCCGCAGCGCGTGCACGTCCACCTGTGTTACGTCGATCCGGTCGATCCGCTGCTTCGCGCCCTCGATGGAACTCTGTGCATCGACAATCCGCGTTTCCAGAATCGCCCGCTGCCGCACCAGCGTTTCCAACTGCGTCCGATTGCGCGCCAGTTGCCGGTCATATTCCCCAATCTGGCTTTCCAGCGACGATACCTGCAGATCAAGGTTCATCCGCGTCATCTCGAAACTCAGCAGCCAACGCAGTTCCGCTCGCCGCTCGATCTCTGCTTCCTTGGTAATCGCGATAAGGTCGAGCGCCTGGCGTTCCTGCAATTGCTGGCGGCGGTTCTCGAATTCCGCGATCTTGGTGGACAGCGCAATCTCGAGGTTTCTGATCTGTTGCCGTCGGCTGAAGGTGTCTAGCTCTGCGTCCAGCGCGCTTATCTCTTGCTGCACTTCGCCGGTCAGGATCTGCGCCTCTGTTTCCAATTTGCCGATCTGATGCGCGAGAAGATTGATCTTTTGCCCCCGCACCACGCGGCGCTCATCAATGGCGCGTGTCGCCTGCCCCTCGGACGCCGCCGACCATTCGCGCACAATGGCCTCCATCCGCGCCTCGACCGCCTCCAGATCGCGTTTTGTCCGGTCAAGCGCCTGTTGCAGCTCCTCAAAAGGGATCGTGGTGAACGCCACCGGATCGATATTGAGAAAGATCATCCCCCGTCTCAGGCTCTCCATTCTTGCCTGCAACTCACCTTCGAGGATCGTGAGATCGGCGCGCAGATCATCATAGGTCTGTTCTGCCGGGATGTCGGTCTTGGTCTCGATCAGAGTCCAGAGCGCGAACTCATATTGCGTGTGCGCTTTGTGCAGGTTTGGCTGATCTTCCAGCGCGGCACCCGGGATCACCTCTAACGCCTCGCTGACGGCAAAACCCAACGATTTGACGCGCGCCTCACTCATCGTCTGATACCAGGTGTCGCCCACAGTCATGCGCAGCCTGATCTTGACGCTGCTCAGCCCCACAAGCTGCCGCGTATAGGTGCGAAACGCATCATCTGCCTCGGCGCTTCCTTGTTGCCGGGCAAGCAGTTTCAGCCCCCGTTCGGCCACCGCAATCCCGTCTTCTGCATGTTGTTGCGCGCTCTGCGGCGACAGCAGCGTGCTGTCGCGGCTCAGAACACCTGCGGTGGAGAGAAATGGCAGGTCAGAGGCCAGAAAGAGCCGGTAGCGCGCCAGTTGCAGATGGCAGTCAAAGCCACAGACCTGCGCCAGCCGCCCGCCTGGATCGGACCCGCAGCTATCAAGATAGGATTCCAACTCTGGCGCTACGTCCGACATGTATTTCAGGTCGCCCCGGAACGTGGCGATCTGCAGCAACGTGACCAGCTCGGCGGCGTGCAACTGCGCCTCCTCCGCCGACACGTCGAGGCATTGCTGCGCCTCTGCCCCCCGCCCCGGCAGGGCGGCAGCAAGAGCCAGCACAAGGATCAAGGAAAAGTGCCGGATCACTGCAATTCCTCCAGCAAATTGGCGCTGATCTGGCCGACATGGCGGGCCAGTTCGGCCATCAATTCTGTCTCAAGACTTGGGGAGGTGCCCGCCTCCACCAGCGCCCGTGCGCGCGCGAGGCAGGCGACGTAGGGTCCTTCGATTTCGCTCGACAGGACAAAGGAGTCGCGGTTCATATCCAGCCCGTCATAGACCGACCCAAGCCCCCGGCATTCCGCCAGCCCGTCATCTGGCAGCAGTTCGGCCAGCGCCGCCAGCTCTGTCAGCACCCCGTCCATGAGTGCCACCATCGCAACCATCTGACCCTGTGCCGCTTGGTATTCCGACATCTCACCCGGCTGGTTCAACGCGGAAAGATCCACTGCTTCCAGCTCTGCAATGGTCTTTTCGGCCTTCAGCTGATCGTTCTGTACCAAACGGATATTCGCTGCCGCATTGCCGAAAACGCGCTCCAATTCGAGGATCTCCGCTGTCAGGATCTCTACGTCCATCGCGGTGACGAGGCTTTGGAATTCTTCCGCTGCCGCGTTGAGCAGTGTCAGGCTGTCCTCCACCTTTGCCCGCGCCTCCAGCGCGATCCGCTCCCTTACCCGGACCTCGATCAGCCGCACGGTTTCGGCCCGCCCCCGCACCGGCTCGAACGCGCAGACCAGATCGGAGAGTGCCGATCCCCCCAGCCGCTCCGCCGCCGCCGCTTTCAACGGTTGCAGCGCGGCCCAGCCCTCAGCCGGTGTAATCTCCACGCTCGTCTCAAGCGCGCTGTCCTCAAGCGCCGCCATGCGCGTAAGCCTTGTGCATTTCTCCGTCAGGTCCGGCGCTGCAAAGTAAAGCCGCGCGGTGATCAGATAGGCCTCGAGCGCAGCAGCCTTTTGCCTCGCGGCCAGCGCCGCGACCATCTCTGACGGGTCTTCCTGATCCTCGGCGTAGTAACCCACACGCGTCAGGTAAAGCTCTGCCCATGCCAGCCGCCGCATCAGCGGCCCGGCCTCTTCTTCTGTTAGGGGGATGACCGGAAAGGCCAGTCTGGCCCCTTGGCCATCCGTGCCGGGGGCGGTCTCTCCTACCACTTCGCCGATGATCGGCACGCCGAAATCAACTGCCGGCTCGCGCACCGGCTCAGGCACAGCTGCAACACTTTCGAACATCTCGAACGCGGCAAGGTCAGGCGCTTCGCTACCCAACGTTGCCCGCCAGAATCCGTCGAGCTTGCTGATGCCATAGGCACGGTCCAGCACCGCGTTCTGCGCCTCTGCTGGCCCCGACAGGCATATCACGAGCGTGATCCACAAGAGCTGTCTCATCGGCAGTACCACACGCGTTCCGCGGCATTAGGCAGCGCGCAGTTGCCATTCGCATCCCCCAGCGACCGCCAATCCAGCCGAATATCCGACAGCGCCTCGCGCGCCGCATTGGCCGGGCTGTCCGCGCCCAAAACGCCCTCAAGCTGCGGGAACGGCCGTGCCGGATCGGTCGGCATCAGCACGCCGATCATATTGATATGAAACGCCGATTCCTTTAGGAACCCCTGCGCCTTGCGGACCGTCTCGGTCCTGACCTCGGCGTAATCTGCAGGCCCGAAACCCCCAAGCGCCACCCGAAAGGCATCCTCACGATTTTCCACGCGGCGCAGCCTTGCGCGGCCATCAGCCAGGAGCTGATCCAGTATCACGCTATCGACGCGCAGCGCCGCACCTTCGCCCGACACACCGCCGAACACCTCATCGAAAAGGCCGCGCACACTGCCCAGCACCCGGCCCGCCGCCTCGATCTCGATCCGGCGCAGCGCGATCCCTGTCTCAAGATCCGAGGCTTGGGAGACGAAGGTCCGCAGCGCGATGTTGAGCGTGCCCATCACATCGGCCACCGCATCGGGCGGCGTCAGGAAAATAGCTCTCGCAAACTGCGTCGCCTCTGCCGCTGCGATGGCCTGCACCCTTGCCCGGGTCAGCGCGCTTTCCGGACAGCCGCCCACCTGGTCTAGCTCGCCAAGCATCTGCGTTGCCTGATAGATCTGGCGCATCTGCGCCAAGGTCCCGAAACTTGCGCTTTGCCGGAACTCTGTGTCCACCGTACCGAGGTAATCGCGCAGCCATTCACGCCCTTTCACGACGGCCCGACATTGGAGCCCCGTCGCCCTTGCCCGTACGTGATTGCCGAAATACGCGGCACCAAGCGCGAATTTCTGGTCCAGCGTCGGGGCCACATCCTCGGCAAAGAGCGTTGCGATGATAGTGTCGTATTCTCCGCAGGCCAGCACCCGTTCGAGGCAGAGTTGATCCTGCTGGAGATCACATGCGGTGATCGTCGGCCCGCAAAAAGACTGCGCCGCCACCCGCTCTGGCCCCATTGTGGTCAGCATCATCGCGGGAAGCACCAACATCGCGCAAACGGCCCTTCTGGCCGTCAGTCTCTGCATCATTTTTTGTGACATCGACCCCGTGCCCGCATCCGGCATGGGACTGCAAAATTCACACTGTCAAAGTAAGAGGTTCATTGTGAAAGCGCAGTTTCCCAAAAAAACCGGAAGTCATCAAAAAAATCGTATCAACCTAGGATAGTATTTGGCCTCGATTCGCACAAGCTAAAGAAGTGTCCGATGCGAGCACGCTCCACTCAGAGATGATTCGCGCCAAACGCGAGCTGTACCCGTGGACCGGGCGCGTGACGCCAAAACGAGATAATCACGGTTATCTTTCAGACGCTTAAATCCGTCGCGTTGCCCCTAATCTGTTCCGCCTCAGTTTGTGTGTCGCGACTATTCTGAAACTGGAAAGTTCAGGAGGGATCGTCGTGAACCGAAAGAGGCCCTGATCACCCGGAAACGATGTTTCGCTTAAGAGCGTGAAGCGACGGCATACCGAGGTGGATTGTATCCGGCACTCTGGCACCCAGAGGCATCTAGCCAGACTGTCGTGTTGAGACGCAACTTAGAGCGCCCCACTGAAAAGGTGCAGTGCCTGATCATGCTGACGCTGTTGGATGTGGGGCAGCGCAGGTTGTCTGAAGCTACCCTTCACTTTGCACAACCGAAGACAGGATGCACATGTATCCGAGGTTCTATACCTTTGCTTGTGGGCCGAAAACCCCGAGTTGGTTGACCGTATCGGCGATATCCCGTTCTGAGGGGCTGGGCCCCATTAGGTCCGGCGGGGAAACCCGCTGGGGCGTAGCGGAACGACGAAAACTGCGAACGGACCTGTTGTGATCATCAGCCGCCACGGGATCTGAGCAAGGCAACAAGCGACACAATTACAAGCGTCATGCCCAGCAACTGGCTCAGCACAAGGCGTTCACCCAGGAAGACAATGCCGCCAAAGACGCCGAAGATGGGTGTTGTCGTCAGGAACATGCCCGCCAGCCCCGGTGCAATCCCTTTCAGTCCTACAATGTAAAGCCAGAAGGCGAGGGCGTACTGGATCAGGCCCGACAAGATGGCGAGGCCCAACGCGGGCAAAGTCACCGACGCTGGAAGCGACTGCCAACCCGCAAACAACGCAAATGCGCTCAGGATTACGACCAGCCCAAGGCCAGCGGTTTGCTGCAACGCAGTCAGAAGGACCGCAGGCATCGTCACGGCAAGCTTGCTGGACGCCAGAACATAGGCAGCCGCAAGCGCTGTGCCGAAGAGGACCAAGCCATCGCCCAAAACCGACCCGCCCCCAAGACCTGCAGGATCGGTCAGGGATACAAGTGTCACGCCGATGACTGCGGTGACGATCGCCACGATCGCCCTGAGGGTTGGCCGGGTCCGGAACAAAAGCCATGCGCCGAGAAAAATGAACACGGGCTCGAGGGCTGCGATGACCGAGGCATTGCCCGCCGTGGTCAGGGCAAGGCCCGGAACACCGACGGCATAGGCTAATCCGGGTTCAAGAACGCCCGTGGAGCCAGCCCGCACCATCGGTCGAAAGGCCAAAAGAGACGTGGAAGAAAGAAGAACAGCAGTCCAAAGCGCGGCAACACTGGCCACCAATTGTATGACCAGCAAGATGAAGGGATCGAAAGCATCAAGCGCCCCTTTGGTCATGACGGTCGCGCCCCCCCAGCACGCCGCTGAGCAGAGCATCGCCGCCACGGCAACCGAGCGTGACGGGACAGGATGGCTTATGGCGTCGGTCATGCGCGTGACAGCGCGACGGCCTGAATTTCGACGGGGCAATCATCCTGCCCGCAGACCCCTTCGTCACAGAAGCGGCAAATGTGATCCGCACTTTGGCGGCTTTTCGTCAAGGCGGCGAGGATACGGGAAAGTGCGACCTCCAGCGTTGCCCGTTCCATGGGCGTAAGTCCCTCGGTCAGCGGAATCAGTATCTCGCTCTGCGCCTGTCGCAGATCCGCATAAAGCCTAAGACCTTTAATGGTCAGCGAAATCGCAACTTCGCGCCGGTCCTGCCCATCGCCGCGCCGTGCCAGTCCCTTGTCCGCCAAGCCATCAATCAGCCTTACTGTCGCCGAATGGCTAAGCCCGATAATCCGCGCAAGTTCCGACAGAGTAAGTGCGGAATGCTGGCCCAAGGTCAGAATCGCACCTGTGTTTGATGGTTTTAGATCCGCATGCCGTGCCATCGACATCGCCTGAGCATCCGAGATGGCCGTGGCTGCTGCGTTGAGCAGGTTTGCTAGTCTGTCCATGGTGAGTCTCTGTGTTATATGTATGCATCATGCATATATAATTAAACGGCGCTGTGTCAAGCGACCTGCATGGCTTACGGGTGCCATCGGTCTTGCCTGCCCCCTTGCACCATTCGCGACATCACTTGGGCGATGAGGTAAAATCGACAGCGCCATTTTATGCTTGCCTTAAATACATTTATGTCCATACATAAAAGCAAGAGTCAGATCCTTCATGAAAGACTTAGCTGTAAATTCCAGCAGCCTGGGCGTGGGCGCATACTCTTGATCCAAAGGTAACCTTCGAAGGGGCCAAAGAGCTTGCCTTCGATCCGAACAGGGAAATCTCCAATGAAAAATCTTGTGACAACTCTGGCAACATCCGCGGCGCTGTTCATTGGGCAAGGGGCGCAAGCAGATAATTTTGTCGTTGGCACCAAGAACTTCACCGAACAATTCATTCTTGGTGAAATCTATGCTGCTGCGCTGGAAAGCATTGATATTCCGGTTGAGCGCAAGATCAATCTTGGGGGTACGCTGATTGCCCATGCGGCGCTCACGGGTGGGGATATCGACATGTATCCCGAGTACACCGGCACGGCCCTGTCTGCGGTTGTCAAAGGCGAGATGTCTTCTGACGCACAGGTCGTGTATGATACGGTGAAAAGCTACTATGATACAGAATTGGATCTAAAGTGGCTGGAGCCTGCCCATATCAACAACGGCTATGCCATGTTGGTGCGCCGGGAAACCGCTGAGAAATACAACCTCAAAACACTGTCCGACCTAGGCGTTGCAGCGCCAGAGCTGTCCATTGGCGGAGGGCCGGAATTTCCTGACCGTGCTGACGGGCTGGTCGGTCTGCGCAATGTCTACGGGGCCGAGTTTCGTGAATTCCGCATGTTTGCAAAACTTGGGCTGCGGTACGATGCCTTGGCTGCGGGTCAGATTGACGTGAACAACGGGTTTGCGACTGATTGGCAGATTGCAGCTGAAGACTATGTCGTAATGGAAGACGACAAAGGGCTTTTCCCCCCGTATTTCGTGGCACCCGTCGTTCGCAAAGACGCGCTTGAAGAGTTTCCGAGGGCCGAGGAGATGCTGAATCGCGTCTCTGATCAGCTGGACAATGACATCATGCGGACCCTGAACAAGCGGGTAGAGGTCGGGCGTGAAGAAGCGCGCGATGTGGCACAGGATTTCCTGAAATCCGTTGGCATTATTGACTAAGGAACGTGCAAGGCAGGTATGATCCTGCCTTGCGTTTCTAACTGATCGGACCCTTTTCATGATAATCAATATCGACTCTCGGGGAGTGTCGGCGCGCACGATTTTCAAGATCGCTCATGACTTCACACCGGTAAGTATTTCCCCCGATACCGCCAAAACAATCGCAGCAAGCTATTCATGCTTGCAAGAGCATGCGGCCAGTGGCCAAGCGATTTACGGTGTAAGTACAGGTCTTGGTGCGGCCGTGGATACGGTCATGAAGGTGCGCACGGGCGATGACCAGCATTTGATTCCAAGGGCGCGGGCCGTTGGGGTGGGTCGTATCGCCACCGAGGTCGAAGCCCGCGCCATGATCGCCACGCGTTTGTCGCGTGTCTGCGTTGGTCATTCTGGAATGTCCTACGCTGTGGCCGCTGCATTGGCAGGGATGCTCAATCACCGCATTGTGCCCCGCGTTCCGATGCTTGGATCTGTCGGAGAGGCAGATTTGGCCCCGATGGCCCATATCGCAGAAGTTCTGACCGGTAGAGGCACTGTTATCCGCGCTGATGGCAGCCTGACAGACGGGCGTACCGCTTTTCTTGAGGCCGGACTAGAGCTGCCAAAATTTGGTGTCAAAGACGGGCTTGCGCTGGTGTCATCGAATTCAGCCGCCCTTGGGCTTGCCGCGCTTGCCATCGCGGATGTTCAGCGTGTCTTTGCCGCGCAAGTGGCAGCGGTGGCATTAAGCTATGAAGGGTTTCGCGCCAGTATCGCGCCACTCGCACCCGCAGCGACGGCGCTGCGACCAGCCCCGTATCAGGGCACAATTGCCGAAAGCTTGCTGTCTTTACTCGAAGGCGGCAATCTGATGGAGCCCAAAGCACAGCGGCGGCTGCAAGACCCTTTATCGCTGCGTTGTGTCAGTTCGGTTTTCGGTGCGGTGCAATCCACAATTTGCCACGCCCGCGACGCCGTTGCCTTGGAACTGGCGACCAGCGACGACAATCCTGCGATCAATACGGCGCTTGATCTCGTATTGCCCAACGGGAATTTTGATCCGACCCATGTGGCCCTTTCCTTTGATACAATGGCACTGGCCCTAGCGCGTCTTGCCGCGATGACGGGCGAGCGGATCATGAAGATGATGTCCGCCGAAATGTCTGATTTACCGCGGTTTATGGCACCAGACGTGGGCGGTTCCAATGGTTTCGCAACAGTGCAGAAAACCGTTTCCGCACTGGTCGCAACGATTGGGCAACAGGCGATGCCGATGCCATTTGCCGCGATCCCCGTTGCGGATCGGGTTGAGGATTACGCATCTTTGTTGATGCCCGGCGTTGAGAAATTCTCGGCCATCGTGGAGAACCTGCGCTATCTTGTCGGAATCGAATTGATGGTTGCGGCGCAAGCGGTTGATTTGCGAACAGGCATAACTTTGGGGCAAGGCACGGCAGCGATCCAGCAAGCAGTAAGGGCGCTTGTTGCGCCATTGACCCAAGACCGTGCAGCCAGTCCTGATATTGTCGCTTTGGCCGAGGCGATCCAGCAACAAAGGTTAGGCCCGATCCTCACTGAACTAGAGGAACAGCTTTCGTGAATTGGTGGCCCTACAACCTCGACCGGATCGGAATCGCTTTACTAGAGCATTTGTACCTTTTGATTGTGCCAATCACGATCGCCTTTGTGATTTCCTTGGCCGTTGGTATCTACAGCGCCAAAAAGCCTAGACTTTACAGCTTCATCATGATCGTGACGGGCATTCTCTTTGCGATCCCCAGTCTGGCCCTATTTGCGCTTTTCATTCCAATTTTCGGCATTGGCACAATTCCTGCGATCATTGGGCTGGCGGCCTACTCGCTGATGATCATGATCCGAAACATCGCGACAGGCTTCCAGAATTTGCCGCCCGAAGTTATCGATGCCGCACATGGCATGGGCTACGGGCGTTGGCGGCGGATTTATGAGATCGAATTGCCTCTTGCACTACCATTCATCATCGCCGGGCTTCGGATTGCGTCAGTCACCGTGATCGGGATTGCCACCATCGCGGCATATATTAATGCCGGTGGGCTAGGCACGATTATCTTCGAAGGCCTCGATCAACGCTATCCCGAGAAGATTCTTGTCGGTGGGGCGCTCACCTCGGCATTGGCCTTGTCAGTAGATTTCTCCCTTTCGAGCATTGAACGGAAGCTGCGCAAAACAACCGGAGGGGCCGTGTAATGAACCTGCTTGACGCATTCACTTGGTTCCTTGCTCATAAATCCACCTTTATGATCGCGCTGAACCAGCATTTATGGATGTCTGCTGTGGCCATGTCTATCGGGGCGGCCATAGCCATTCCGTTGGGGTTCTTGGTGGCACATTCACGGCGCGCATCTTTCGTTGCGATCAATATCGTGGGCGCCATTCGGTCGATCCCTAGTCTTGCGATCCTGTCAGCAGCGTTGCCGCTTTTGGGGATTGGCTTTCTTCCTTCGGTCGTTGCACTCATCGTGCTTGCGGTGCCTCCGATGTTGTTGAACACGGTTGTGGGCGTGGCCGAGGTTGACCTAACGGTCACCGATGCCGCAACCGGCATGGGCATGAGCCGTTTGCAGATTGCGCTGCATATCGAGTTGCCATTGGCCTTGGGGCCGATCATCTCGGGCGTCAAAATCGCCTCTATTCAGGTTATTGGCGGTGCAGCATTGGCCTCATTTGTCGGGGGCGGTGGTCTGGGTGATTTCATCAGCACCGGTATCGCGATCATGGATATGCCAAGGTTGCTGGTCGGCGCAGTTCCTATCGCTCTCCTGGCGATTGCCGCTGAGGTTGGGTTTAGCTTTTTAGAACGCCGCGTGTCGTACAGAAACGTCAACCTTTCAGGAGAGCCGGGATGATCGAGCTTAGGAACGTCACCAAGACCTATAACAGTGGCGGCCGTCCCGCTGTTGACGACGTCAGTCTGCAAATCGAAACCGGCACCACGGTGGCACTGATCGGGCCGTCGGGCTGCGGCAAGACCACGACCATGCGGATGATCAATTGTCTTCAAGTGCCAACATCAGGACAAATATTGGTCAATGGGCAAGACGTGACCAAGGTTGATCCGCAGGTCTTGCGGCGCTCTATTGGTTACGTGATCCAACAGGTCGGTCTGTTCCCGCATATGACGATCTCAGAGAACGTGGCGACGGTGCCACGCCTATTGAAACATGATCCGGCCAAGATCCGGAAGCGGGTGAATGAGATGTTGGAACTTGTCGGGCTGGACCCTGACGAAATGGGACCGCGGTTGCCAAACGCGCTGTCAGGTGGTCAACGTCAGCGGGTCGGGTTTGCCCGTGCGCTGGCTGCGGACCCCGAGGTGATGCTTATGGATGAACCTTTTGGCGCTATTGATCCGATCACCCGCAGCAAGGTTCAGACAGAATTCAAGGAAATCCTGAAAAAGACAAACAAGACAG
Organism: Roseovarius mucosus; assembly: GCF_002080415.1. Taxonomy (NCBI): domain Bacteria; kingdom Pseudomonadati; phylum Pseudomonadota; class Alphaproteobacteria; order Rhodobacterales; family Roseobacteraceae; genus Roseovarius; species Roseovarius mucosus. The sequence goes on from NZ_CP020474.1 coordinate 1,610,338, forward strand.
TGGTGATGGTCACCCATGATCTGGACGAGGCGCTTAAGATGGGCGACCGCGTTGCGATTATGCGGGATGGCAAATTGCTGCAATATGATGCGCCGATTGATATTCTGGCGCGTCCCAACAGTCTTTTTGTGGCGGATTTCCTTGGTACGGATCGTGCGCTGAAACAGCTGAACCTGATTTCAGTGCGTGACAGGATGACCCCTGCGACGAGCACCGATTTTCCAACCATCGCCCCAAGTGCCAGCTTGCATTTTGCGCTGTCAGAAATCCTCGCCCAAAAGGTCGAGGGCCTGATTGTCCGTGAAGATGGGGGCCCTGTTCTTGGCTTTATCAACCGTGCTGCGGTGCTGGGCCCAGTGGCTCTTGCCTCTTAGTGCCGTTACAACTTCTCTCTTTCCGAAAGGCTTCAACATGACCGAGATCTGGGTCGACTATCTTAACGCACTGGACATTGCAGAACTTGCCCTGACCGACGATGAAATCCTTGCGGCGGTTGAATCCGCGCTGATTGCACAAGGCAACAAGCAGACTGTCATCGAACCGCGTGTGCATCTGGTTCCTGAAAGTTCGGACAAAGGGCATTTCAATGTCCTGCGCGGCTATGTGAAATCGCTCGGGGTGGCGGGCGTCAAAGTGGTCGGCGACTTTGTTGACAACTACAAAGTGGGTTTGCCGTCGGAACTGGCGATTTTGAATCTGTTCAGTCCCGAAACCGGTGTGCCCCTTGCTATTATTGACGCCACGGCGATCACCGACATGCGGACCGGGGCTGTGACAGCGCTTGGGGCCAAACATCTGGCGCGCAAGGACAGCAAGATTCTGGGCCATGTGGGATCGCGTGGCACATCCTATTGGAATGTGCGTTTGCTGAACCATCTGTATGATTTCGACGAAATCCGCATCCACTCCCGTCGGCCAGAAAGCCGCAATGCGTTCGGCGAAAGACTGGAAAAGGATCTGGGTAAAAAGATCATCGTCACCGACAACTGGCAGGATTGTCTTGAAGGCGCGGATATCCTGATCGAGGCGACACGGCTACCAGAGCCTACACCCATGTTCAAAACCGAATGGATCAAAAAAGGTGCCTTGGTGATCCCTTACGGCACTATGAGCGCGGTTGAATTTGATCTGACCGATATCATGGACAAGATGTTGGTGGATGACTGGGGTCAATGTGGTCCGGGGCGTCCCTACGGTTCATTGCGCGCCCATGTGGATGCTGGAAAACTGTCCGAGGAAACCCTGCACGCAGAATTGGGCGAGGTCGCCGCAGGACTGAAACCGGGCCGTGAAAACGACGACGAAACGATCTTGTTCTGGCATCGTGGTCTTAGCAGCACCGACGTGGCACTTGGGGCGGCTTTGGTGGCCAAGGCTAAGGCCAATAACATCGGCCAGAAAATTCGGTTCCGCTAAACTTTGGCAGAGCGTCTTGGCGTAAAGAAAGGGCACCATTGGTGCCCTTTTTCTGTCTGGATCAGCAGGGCTCGTGATAGCCTGCGGCCATTGCCTCGGCGTGCCACTGGTCGGTAACGGCATAGTCTTTGCGGCTTGGGATCGCAAACCCGCTCAGGCACAGGTCTTTCAGGTAAGGGGCCAGTTGCGGTGAATCGGCGGCTTGGGCAAAGGCCTCGCCTAGCTTGGCAACGATTTCAGGGGCAATTTCTGGGGCGGCCACCAGCAGCGGTATGGGCGAGGCTGGCGTCTGGGCAATGACCCGAATGCGGCGCGCGGTGTCCGGTTCATGGCGGGCCAGCAAGCTGTGAAAATAACTGTCGAGCGGGGCAACATCGGCGCGGCCCTCTAGAATGCTATTCAACGAAGCGCGGGGGGTGACAACCGGACCGATGCTTTCAGAATAAAGGCGTTCCTGCCCGTTCAGGTGATCCAGCAACAGTTTGCGTGGGGCATTGAAACCCGAGTGCGAGCCACGATCTGTCCAGGCAATCCGCCCGCCAAACGTGTCTTGCAGGCGGTTAAAAGGGCCTGCATCCGACACCACCATATTGGTACAATACTGCGGCCCTGTCAGCGGGTGCAGCGTTGCGTGGTACTCGGGGATTGGGGCCGCGACGATCTGAAATGCGCGGGTGGTACGCTGAAAGGGCCAGCCGCACATGAACACGCAGGCCAGATCCGTGCGGGCCCACAGCAGATCAAGCGGGGCGGGTGCTGCGTAGTCGATCACATCCAATGGCACCCCGGCGACAGCGGCTGTGTGTTCAAACAAACTGCGCCAGTGACTGCTCAGCGCAGGATTCAGGTTATACATTCGCGAGCAGGCAATCATCTGGGGCTCTCTTGTTCACCTTCGGGTGGCTTCTGGGGGGCCGGGGGCTTAGTGCTTCAAGTATTCAGAACATTTCTACATGCGTGCCGTCAGATCAAAGCGGGATTGGAGCCAGCTTTGATTTGACGGACAAAGGCCTGCACCGCACTGCTGCGATGGCGCTGCGTAGATAGCACCATCGTCAAGGCGCGGTCTGGCTGGGGGGATGGTCGAATGGCGATCTCGGAGGATTGGCCTAGAAACCCCGCCGCAAGACGCGACATTAAGGCAACGCCCAGCCCGTCAGAGACAGCGCTCGCGATCGCCTCGTTGCTGGGCAGCACCAATGCGATGCGAATGTCCGACAGGGTCAGCCTGTAATGGCTCAGGAATTCCAGCAGCATGGCGCGGGTGCCAGAGCCTTCTTCGCGGATCACCCAAGGCAGGCTCATCAGCATGGCGCGGTCGATCTGCAGGCCAATCTCGCGGGAGCCGATGAGAACCATCTGGTCAGTTCCGACTTGCGTGGCCTCTAGCCCGTCCATGGTGACGGGGGATTCGATAAAGCCCAATTCGGCTTTGCCTGAGGTGATCCAGTCCATCACCCGATCCGAATTGGTGATTTCGACCGAGAGGTCGATGTCGGGATTGCTGGAATGGAAGCTCATCAATTGGCGAGGCAGCCAGTAATTTCCCACGGTCTGACTGGCGACCAGTTGGATTGAACCTCGGCGCAGGGTGCTGAGGTCTTCGAGAACCCGTTCGGCTTGTTGGCTGCGGTTCAGGATGTCTTTGGCCTCAGTCAGAAACACAGCTCCGGCGGGGGTCAAGGCGATGCCGCGCCCCACCCGGTCGAAAAGTTGCACATCATGGCGTCGTTCCAGCGCGGAAATCGCAGCGCTGACAGCAGATTGCGACAAGCGCAGCACTTCGGCGGCGCGGGTCATGTTCAGCTCCGTGGCCACTGCGACAAAGATGCGAAGTTGTTCAAGTGTCATGCCAGCGGTTTACGGGAAGAGGGCAAGGGCCAGCAAGAGGCCAGCGCCTGAAACAAAACAGCAGGACACAGCCGCCAACACCAATGGGCGCGGACCACGGGCCAAAAGGGCGGGGAAGCGGGTTTGAAAGCCGATCGCCGCCAGCGATGTGGCAAGGATACAGGCGGTCAGCGTGGCAAAGTGGGCCCGCAGATCAGCGGGGATATCCAGAACAGAATTGACCCCCACCATGGCCATGAAACCCAACACGAACATGGGAAAGGGCGCGCGCTTGCTGGAGGCGTCTTGGTGGCCCTTGTTAAACAGCGCACCCACCAGCAGCAAGACCGGCACCAGCATCAGCACGCGTGCCAGCTTGACCATCGTTCCGACGGTTCCGGCATCCTCGTCGTGTTGAAACGCAGCGGCAACGGCTTGGGCGACCTCGTGGATCGTACCGCCCGTCCAGAAGCCGTGGACCATCGGGCCAAAGTTCAAATAGGCGCTGGTCATCGGCAAAAGCGTCATTGCGACAGAGCCGAACAAGGTGACCATTGCAACGCCGTAGGCCACGTCTTCGTCTTTGGCGGATATGGTGGATGCGGTTGCCAGCACCGCAGAGGCCCCGCAGATTGAAGTGCCCGACGCGATCAGCACGGTTAGGGATTTTTCAACACCTAAAAGGCGGCCCACCCAGACGGTAAACCCCATTGTCCCCATGACCAGCGCCACCAACGCCGCCAAGGGCAACAAGCCCAAGGCCAACATATCGCCGAGCGTGACCTGCAAGCCGAGCAGGATAATCCCAAAGCGCAGCAGGGGGCGAGACGCGATTTGCAAACCGGGCAGGCTTGCTTTGGGGGCGGGGATCGCATTGCCGATCACCATGGCGATCAAAATGGACAAGATCGGAAGCCCGATTGTCGTGGCCAGCCCAAGATGGTGCAGCAGGGCTGCAAGCCCCGTAATCCCCACGGCAATAACCACCCCAAACGCGTTGCGCGTGATGAAATGCCCAAACCCGAGGGCCTGTTGGCGGGGGGATATTGTGGTGATCATGGGATGCTCCGTTGGATATCAGGAGCGGGGTATCATGGCAAAATTCATTATAAAAACATATTAATTTTATGATTTTAATTTATAAAGCTGGTAGATTGATGGAAACCTGAGTTGAGACGCGATGCGTCGGCAAGCTCTTGATAACCGATTAGAAAACCTGTCGTTTTGGCGTGGTTTGTCGGCCCATGCCGCTTTTTCTGCTGCAAAACGACTTGGGGATCGACCGAACTGAGCAAGGTGGCTTAGTGCAGGCTGGCCGGATTTCACCGGTCAGATGATCACAAAACCTAGGCCCAGTCACGCGCTCGGACCCTGGATCAGTTAACTTGGCAATGTCAGATGTCTGGATTAACATCACTATGAGGAGAACAGGTGTCCGGCGGTAAGCGCAGCACACCTGTGAGACCACTTAGTCTTTATTTTGCAACCGGTTTTCACAGGCTGGGTCAATCCGTACCCGGGCGAGAAATCTGCGAAGGTGCAAATGAAATAGTCGCAAGGCATGAGAAGTACTCAGTTATGAAAGTCACTTACAAAGAGGTCAAAGCCGACATTCTCGGAAAGATTATAAAGGGCGATTGGGCACCTGGAAATTTGGTGCCAAACGAAGTCGATCTTGCCGAGACTTATGGCTGTGCGCGCGCGACAGTGAACAGGGCGATGCGCGAACTCTCTGACGAGGGGATCATCGAACGACGGCGCAAAGCCGGCACGCGCGTGCGCATGTCACCAATCCGGCAGGCCCGCTTTGACATACCGCTTGTGCGCGACGAGATTGAGGATAAGGGCGCGTCCTATCGGTATTCATTGTCCAGTCGTGTTGTCGAAGTGGCACCAGACTGGTTACGCGCGCGGCTCAAATTGCCGGAGGAAGGCAGAGTGCTGCATCTTGTGTGCATGCATTACGCTGACTGTATCCCTTATGAGCACGAAGACAGGTGGATCAATCTGACCGCTCTGCCAGCAGCGGAATTTGTCGATTTCTCAGAATGCGGCCCAAGCGAATGGTTGGTCGCAACGATCCCGTTCTCTGAAGCCGAAATCAACCTGTCAGCCGGATCGGCAGATCAGAGTTTGGCGGATTATCTGGCATGCTCGGTAGGAGATCCGGTGTTCAATATCGAACGCTCGACATGGTGGGAAAGCGACGCGGTGACCTATGTGCGTTTCTCATACCGCCCCGGCCATCGCCTGACGTCTCGCTACTAGGCTGGGCCTGCGCTGCCGCCGTGACGCGGCAGCGCAGGTGATCGTCAAAGAATGCCGGGCAGGTTCAGCCCATTTTCGCGGGCACAGTCGAGCGCGTCTTCGTATCCCGCATCGGCGTGGCGCATAACGCCAGTCGCCGGATCGTTCCAAAGCACGCGCGCGATCCTGCGGTCTGCATCCTCGGTGCCATCACAGCAGATCACCATGCCGGAATGTTGCGAGAACCCCATGCCTACGCCACCACCGTGATGCAAGGATACCCACGTTGCTCCTGAAGCGGTGTTCAAAAGAGCGTTGAGCAAAGGCCAGTCCGACACAGCGTCCGAGCCGTCTTTCATCGCCTCGGTTTCGCGGTTGGGCGATGCCACCGAGCCTGAATCCAGATGGTCACGCCCGATGACGATCGGAGCGGAAAGCTCGCCGTTGCGCACCATCTCGTTAAAGGCCAGCCCCAGCTTGTGACGCACCCCCAGACCGACCCAGCAAATGCGGGCAGGCAGGCCCTGAAAGGCGATCCGTTCGCGGGCCATGTCCAGCCAGTTGTGCAGATGTTTGTCCTCGGACAGAATTTCCTTCACCTTGGCATCTGTTTTATAGATGTCTTCGGGATCGCCAGACAATGCCGCCCAACGAAACGGGCCGACCCCACGGCAAAACAGCGGGCGGATATAGGCGGGAACAAAGCCGGGGAAGTCGAACGCGTTGTCCAGACCTTCTTCCTGCGCCATCTGGCGGATGTTGTTGCCGTAATCGACAGTCGGGACACCTGATATATGAAAATCGCACATGGCTTTAACCTGTACTTTCATGCTGGCGCGCGCGGCCTTTTCAACTTCTTTCGGGGCGCTTTCACGCTTCTCTTTCCACTGCGCCATGGTCCAGCCTTGGGGCAAGTATCCGTTGATCGGGTCATGGGCGGATGTCTGGTCTGTGACGATGTCGGGTCGAATGCCGCGCTTCACCAACTCGGGAAACACATCCGCTGCATTGCCCAGTAGACCGACCGATTTTGCCTCGCCCGCAGCGGTCCAGCGCTGGATCATGGCCAGCGCTTCGTCCAAGGTTTCGGCCTTTTCGTCGACATATCTGGTCCGCAGCCGGAAATCGATACTGTCGGGGTTACATTCCACCGCAAGACAGCAGGCCCCCGCCATCACAGCCGCCAAAGGCTGGGCGCCGCCCATTCCGCCAAGACCACCAGTCAAGATCCATTTGCCTTTGAGAGAGCCGTTATAGTGCTGGCGGCCAGCCTCGACAAATGTCTCGTAGGTGCCCTGAACAATGCCTTGCGACCCGATGTAAATCCACGATCCCGCGGTCATCTGGCCGTACATCGCCAAACCCTTTTTATCCAACTCGTTGAAGTGGTCCCAAGTGGCCCAATGCGGCACAAGGTTGGAGTTGGCGATCAGCACCCGCGGCGCATCCTTGTGGGTTTGAAAGACGCCGACAGGTTTACCCGATTGCACCAGCAGGGTCTGGTCTTCTTCCAGTTCGCGCAGGGAGGCGACGATCATATCGTAGTCCTTCCACGTCCGCGCAGCACGGCCCATGCCACCGTAAACCACCAATTCGTGCGGGTTTTCGGCGACGTCAGGGTGCAAGTTGTTCATCAGCATCCGCAAGGGGGCTTCCGTCAGCCAGCTTTTGGCCGTCAGTTTTGTGCCAGTTGCCGGGTATATGTCACGGGTGTTCTTGCGCGGATCGGTCATGATGTGCCTTTCTGGGTCGGTTCTAGAGGTGGGGCCAAGGCGGCCAGCTGTGTCAAAATGCTTGAGTGGACGCGGCTAAGGCGTCCGGATGTCATGCCCGTCGAAATCGGTCAGCGGCACAAGTCCGGTGGTGTTCTGAGCGGGAGAGAGCAAGGCCCCCAAAGGATCACGGATGGTATCTAGAGCGGGCCGGTGGAAGGTCGCACGCCCCGAGCTTGCGCCAGATAGCAAACCGTCATGGCACCTGTGACGGTGCCAGTCCATATCTTCCAACCCACAGCTTCGGGCGATCGAAGCGACAGACATTTCCCACGGCACAAAGGTGCCCGTATGCGGTAGGCCTAACGTCATCGGCGTCTTGCCTTGATGGATTTCAACGGCGGTCACGCGATGAGCTCCGGCATGTCGATGCCTGCAGCGTTCACGATGTCACCCGAGGCAATCATCACGGCGGCGCGTTCCAGATCGGGCGCGAGATAGCGGTCCTCGCCCAGCGCGGCCACGTCTTGGCGCACCCGATCCACCACCCGTTGCAACGTATCGCTTGTGGCGAGCGGTGCGCGAAAGTCGATGCCTTGCGCGGCGCAGAGCAATTCCACACCAAGAATACGTGCGAGATTTTCGTTCATTGCCCCCAAACGGCGTGCGCCATGGGCGGCCATGCTGACGTGATCTTCCTGATTGGCAGAGGTGGGTGTGCTATCGGTGACGCAGGGATTTGCCAGATGTTTGTTTTCGCTCATCAGGGCGGCCGTTGTGACCTCGGCAATCATATAGCCACTGTTCAGCCCCGGATTTGGCGTAAGGAACGGTGGTAGATTGAAACTGAGCACCGGGTCCACGATCAGAGCAACGCGGCGTTGCGCAATCGCCCCAATCTCGGCAATCGCGAGCGCGATCATATCGGCGGCAAATCCGACAGGTTCGGCGTGAAAGTTACCCCCCGATACGATCAAATCCGCCTCGATCAAAACCAGCGGATTATCAGTGGCGGCATTTGCCTCGATCCCCAGAGTGCGGGCCGCCATGCGCAGCACATCCATCGCCGCCCCCGTCACCTGTGGCTGGCAGCGGATGCAATAGGGGTCTTGAACCCGGGCATCCCCCACGATGTGGCTCTCGCGGATTTCGGATCCGGCCAGCAAGGCGCGCATGGTCTCTGCGGCCTGTATCTGGCCGGGATGGCCTCGCAGGGCGTGGATTTCCGGCTGCAAGGGCGCGGTAGACCCCATGATGGCGTCAGTTGACAAGGCCGATGTGACCAGTGCCGAATGGGCCGCGCGCCATGCGCCGAAAAGGCCCGCAAGCGCAAAGGCCGTCGAGAATTGGGTGCCATTAATCAAGGCCAGCCCTTCTTTGGGGCCAAGCACAAGAGGAGCAATACCAGCTGCGGCCAAAGCTTCGGCACCGGGCAATATCTTACCCAGATACTCGGCCTCGCCATGACCCATCATGACAGCCGCCATATGCGCAAGCGGAGCCAGATCCCCCGAGGCACCAACAGAGCCTTGCGCCGGGATCACAGGCGTCACGCCCTTGGCCAGCATCTCCTCAATCTGTGCCACAACCTCTAACCGCACACCCGAGGCACCGCGCCCCAAGCTGAGCAATTTGAGAGCCATCAACAGACGCGTCTCGCGTCGTGAAATCGCAGGGCCAACACCGCAGCAATGGGACAAGATCAGGTTGCGCTGCAGGGTTGTGGTATCTTTGCTCGCAATCTTGACCGAGGCAAGTTTGCCAAACCCTGTGTTCACACCGTATACCGCATCTGTCCCTGCAACAGCCTTGGCAATCCGCGCATGAGCGCGCTCGATCGCTGGGTGGCTGGCCGGATCAAGCCGGACCGAGGCTTCGTTCCAATAGATGTCAGCGAGATGATCCAAGGTAACAGCGCCGGGGGTGAGGGTGAGTGTGGTCACAACGTCCCTCCGAATATGCGGGAGTGAAGGGGATTAAAGCCGATGCGATACGAGAGTTCGGCAGGGTGTTTGATGTTCCAAACTGCCATGTCGGCGCGCTTTCCGACGGCGAGGGTGCCCGCGTCGGATAGCCCCAAAGCCCGCGCAGCGTTTTGAGTGACGCCGCGCAGAGCTTCTTCGGGGGTCATCCGAAACAAGGTGCAGCCCATGTTGAGCGTCAGTAGCAACGAATTTAATGGGGAGGAACCGGGGTTGATGTCTGTTGCCAAGGCCATAGGCACCCCATGTTTGCGCAACAGGGCGATAGGCGGGGCTTGGGTCTCTCGCAATGTGTAGAATGCACCGGGCAGGATGACTGCAACCGTCCCAGCTTGCGCCAATGCTTCTACGCCGGCCTCATCCAGATATTCGATATGATCGGCTGACAGCGCTCCGTAGCCCGCCGCCAGTTTCGCGCCGCCAATGTTTGAAAGTTGCTCTGCATGCAGCTTGACAGGCAGGCCCAAGCTGCACGCCACATGAAAGACCCGGGCAATCTGAGCAGGCTGGAACGCGATACCCTCACAAAAACCGTCGACAGCGTCGACCAGTGCTTCGGCGTGGGCTGCACGCAAGGCAGGGATGCAGACCTCATCTATATAAGCATCGTCCCGACCCGCGTAGTCCGCAGGTGTGGCATGCGCCCCGAGAAACGTAGTTTTGATCCGAACGGGCCGCTTGTGGCCGATCGCGCGGGCCACGCGCAACATCCGCAATTCGGTTTCGATATCAAGACCGTAGCCGGATTTGATTTCGATGCAGGTGACACCTTCGGCGATCAAAACGTCGACACGGGCAAGTGCGGTGGTCAACAATTCTTCGTCGGTGGCCGCACGCGTGGCCTTTACCGTCGATACAATTCCGCCACCCGCCCGCGCGACCTCTTCATAGCTCGCTCCGTTGAGGCGCATCTCGAACTCGACAGCGCGGTTGCCACCATGGACAATATGGGTGTGGCAATCAATCAAACCCGGTGTCACGACGCGCCCACCAAGGTCAATCTGGGGAAACGAGTTATAGAGCGATGGTAAGGCCTCACGTGAGCCGAGCCAGTCAATCAACCCATCGACAACGACAACTGCTGCATCCTCGATCCAGCCATACTTAGGGCCTGAGTCGCAAAGGCTTGCGAGATTCAAATTCACAAAAACTTTGCTATTCTCCGTCATTTCGGGCCACCGCTGCTGAAATTTCACTTTAATGGTATGTATAGTTATGTTTTATGTCTATACATAAAAACCGAGGGACGTGAAATGATTTTTGCACGACGAGCCATGCTTGCAACGGGGTGGGCCAGCAATGTCCGTTTGGACGTGTCGCATGGTCGGATTACCGCACTCGAAACCGATCAAAACGCCAAGCAAGGCGATACAACGGTTGATACGCTATTGCCCGCGCTGGCAAACTTGCACAGCCACAGCTTCCAGCGCGCGATGGCGGGGATGACCGAATTCCGGATGGCGGGCAAAGACAGCTTTTGGACATGGCGTGATCTGATGTACCGTTTCACTGCGCATCTGACGCCAGAGCATGTCGAGGCGATTGCGGCGTTTGTCTTTCTGGAAATGCAGGAAGCGGGTTACGCCAGCGTCGGCGAGTTTCACTATCTACATCATCAGCCCGGCGGCATGCCCTACAAGGATCTCGGCGAACTTTCGGCCCGCATTGCAGCGGCTGCCGCAGCTACTGGGATCGGGCTGACCCACCTGCCAGTGCTCTATACATACGGGGGGGCTGGTCAGATGGCACTGAAAGCGGGGCAGGCCCGCTTTGGCAACTCTGTGGATCGCTTTAACGACCTTGTCGCGCGGGCCAGAGGCGCCATTGCTGATCTGCCAAAGGATTGTCGCGTGGGTATTGCGCCACATTCCTTGCGGGCCACCTCACCTGATGATCTCAAGACGGTTCTTGCGGCCCATGAAGCGGGGCCGGTTCACATTCACATCGCGGAACAACCCCAAGAAGTGGCAGATATCCAAGCAGTGCTTGGGGTACGGCCTGTTGAGTGGTTGTTGGCGAATGCAGAGGTCAACGCGGACTGGTGCCTGATCCACGCCACCCACATGACGGATGCAGAGACCGTGAACATGGCAAGGTCTGGCGCTGTTGCAGGGCTTTGCCCGATCACAGAAGCAAATCTTGGCGATGGCCCCTTTAACGGGCCAGCCTATCTGAATGCAGGCGGGGCGCTTGGAGTGGGCTCGGATTCAAATGTGCTGATTTCGCTCACCGAAGAGTTGCGCACCTTGGAGTATTCCCAGCGCCTGCGCGACATCGCGCGCAATGTCTTGGTTGTGGGAGAAGGCTCGGTTGGGGAAACCCTCTACTGCGGGGCTGCGAAAGGCGGTGCGCAGGCTTTGGGGCGTGGCACCGGCGATATCTCGGTCGGAGCATGGGCGGATTTGGTGGCGGTTGATAGTGAAGCGCCTGCGTTATGCGCCTTGAAGGAACATCAACTGCTGGATGGCTTGGTCTTTGCCGCAAAAGACGAGATAGTAACAGATGTCTGGTCAGCGGGGCGGCATGCGGTCAAACAGGGCAAACACATCCACCGCGATGCGATCACCGCCGCCTATCGCTCTGCGATGCAAAGCCTGATGGCCTTGCTTTGATCCAGATAGGTCAGGCGGATTTCTAACAGCGCGGCGTCTTCTGTCAGTGTCAGCGCCACGTTTGGCGTTGTGACAAACACGGTGTCGCCTGTGGCAACCGCCACCCCATCAATCTCGGGTGCTCCACTAAGGACATGAAGCACCATGAGCCCGTGATCGGGGCGGGTGAGATCACCAATCAGCGGCCCACGCCGCGTCAAAACCTCTCCTTCACATGATCGCGGATCAAACATGAGGTTTAGGTCGGTAAGCGGCCCATTGGCCAAACGGGCATAAACTTTCAGCCCCCCGTCAAAGCGGATCGGCTCCCAAGTGTGGGCCTCGATAGACGAGGTCGGTGTATCCAGCGTCATAGTCCCGCCAGAGACCACGGTCAGAATGCGCACCATACCCGCGAAATCGGAAAACGGACCGTCCTGAGAAACATCAGCGCGGCTGAGTGTCCATGCGGGCTGGTCAAGATACAGGCCCTTCGCGATGTTGCGCGTGACGCCGCCACCGTTCTTCCATAGGACATCAATCAAAGCGCCAAATTTCAAAGTTTGCATGGAAAAAGACCTCTCTGTCTCTCAACGGCACGCATAACCGCGCCCTGCCCTCTTTATCAATGATGTGACACATCTCATTAAGTCTAGACATTAAATCTCAATACGCGCCTTTTGAGGCCTGATAAAAGCGCGAATGCGATCACATGGCGAAAGGGTCAGAAACTTTGGTCCATACGAGCGGCAATCACAAAACCACGTGGTGACCACACCGGCGCGCCAAAGGCCCGGATACATTCTCATCCTCTTCAGAGAACCACCCTAGTTTGTGGCGAGGCGTGGTGAAACCAACGAAGATATGGAAGCGTCGATGATTGTTTGAAGCGTCTCACGGTTCGGCGAGGTCTTGGCAAAGACGTTCAGACCCTGTGCAATGCACAGAAGATATTTTGCCTGGCTCTCGGGGTGTTCAAAGGAATCGCGCTTCAATGCCTCGCGAAAGGCGATTTCCAGGCGGGTCAGATGATCCAACATGAGCTGGGCAACGTCGTCATCCACCTCTTTCAGTTCGACGAAGGCGTTTGTTCCCAAGCATCCCCAACGCCGGTTTCCGTTGACGATACCGTTCGCGATAAAGTCGAAATAGGCGCGAATTCCGTCTAGGCCGCATGGGTTGGTTTCCAGCAATTCAAGGCCCGGACGGTTCATACTGTCCAGATACCGCCGGATGACAGCCAGAAACAGCCCATGCTTGCTGCCGAATGCCGCATAAACACTTCCGGGGTTTAGCCCCATCGCATCACAGACGTCCTGAATTGACGCACCAGAATAGCCACGACGCCAGAAAACTTCGATCGCGCCATCAAGCACTTTTTTTTCATCGAACTCTCTATGACGGCCCATACCGATACCAGATTTCCCAATGCTTTTGCTTAGATGTATACACTATCTATGGCAAAGCGAGCGGATGGTATAGAGGGCGGACCTACCAAGGTTTGATCTGAGCGGTTCGCGGGCCGGTAAAACAGGACGGGTCCCTGCAAGGCCATAGCGCATATTCCAGCCCGTCCCGGCTTGGGTCTTGCCATGGTCGCCTATCCGCGAATGGCCAACTGGCAACGTCCCAGCAACCACGCGCGGCACCCTCATTGATCACTTTCCCCCTATGCCCTCAACGACGCGGGTGCCGCAGCTTTGTCCGCCCGGTCGATAAGCCCTGCCAGATCATTCAACGATTTCAGTCGGTAATCAGGCTCCATCCCAAAGCTTTCCATCTGCATGCGCAGCAGTTTGAACATCGTTGTCGGGCCAACCACCGCGGCAGAAGAAATTTCTTCTGCCAACGCCTCGGGGGTTACGCGTTCAATCCAAGCAACCCGAAAGCCGAAATTCTTGGCGGCGCAGGCATCAAAAGCGTTGGATGACACGAAAATCGTATTCTCCGGCTTAACCTTCAGGACAGCCTCCACCAACTCGTAGGCATCTTTGTGCGGCTTGAAGATACCGGCCTTGTCGATGCTGATGACGGATTGCAGTTTTGCATCAAGCCCAGAGTTTGAGACCAGAGCATCAAGTATCTCTTGGTTGCCGTTCGACAGGATAGCGAGCGGCACGCCTTCCAGCGCATCAAGGGCCGTCAGGCAATCGACATGCGGATCAAGATGCAGGTATTTGTCCATTATCCGGTCGCGCACGGCCTTTTCGGCGGTCACACCGATGGCGTTCAGCGTATAGTTTAGCGACTCTTCGGTGATCTCCCAAAAGCTGCGATAGCTGCCCATCATCGAGCGAAGCCATGTGTATTCCAACTGCTTAAGCCGCCAGACCTGGGTGATCAGCTCGCCGTGCTCGGGGAATTCCTGATTGGTGATCTGCGAGACAGATTGAACGTCAAAGAGTGTTCCGTAGGCGTCAAAGACAAAAGCGTCGATAGTCATGTTCGTTTCTCCTGATATTGGGATTGCTGTTCTAGAGGGCCAGAAAGGCGAAGCTGGCAAGAAATACCGATGCGGCCGAGACTGCGCCGGCCGCGCGTAGGAATGACCAGTGCAAATCTGCGGACAGCCCCCGTGTCAGCGCATGCAGAAATAAAGCCATAGAGATGAGAGAGATCGTCGCAGCGATTGCGGTGTGGCCGGGGGCGCCGTTGATCCAGAAGGCGGCGGCAGGCGCCCCGACCCAGAGTGCCAGCGACGACGCAGACACAAGGGTCATCAGGCGTAACAGCGGCACCCGCCCGCCAAAGGCCCGCGTCATTGCCCATATGACAACGGTGAACCCCAACCAGAGCAACAGAGTTTGTGCCATGCCACCCAGCGCGACGTAAAACAGCGCCTCGATCTTTGCGACGCCCAGCGCCTCGACCTGTTCGCTATGCGCAAGAAATGTGGCAAAGCTCCACAAGAGCCCCGCCGTCGGCAGACCCAACACGGCCTGCCAACGGCTTTCTGTAAAGATCGTGGCATTTACCACGGCGCCAAGCCCCACAGCAGAATGGGCGCCCACAGTGCGGCCAGGATCAACAACCATTCGCTGCTGTCATAGCGGGTACGAGTCACCTGTGCCCAGCCATGCATTTTTTCGACTAGCTCCTGCGCCGTATACCTCTCTTGTGCGGCCACCTCGCCTTTCAACTTTTCGGCGGCCAACGACACCAAGATCGTCAGAATGAACCCGACCGGGACAGAAATCAGCGCGGTTGCGAAGCCGAGCTTGGCGACCAGACCAGTGCCAACCGAGAAATCGGGCAGGACGTAAGGCGACAGCAAGATATAGGTGACGCCAGACACCAGGCTGCCCGTGAAAGCCCCCCAAGAGTTGATGCGCGTAGACCACACACCCAAGACCACCATTGGGGTGATTGCCGTGGCGCACATCCCGAAGGCCCAGAAAATCGAGGTAATCAAAAACGCAGGTGGATCGAGCGACACCAGAAGCGACACCACTCCAGTACCTGCAAGGGCCAAGTAACCGTAACGTAGCTGTTTTGCCTCGGTGAGGTGTGGACGCAGAACGCCGACGATGTCATGGCCGACCACCGTCGCCACGCCAATCATCAGGCCAGCAATGGTCGAAACTCCGGCGGCTAGGACACCCGCGATGACAAAGGCTGAAACCCAATCGGGATTGTACGCCAGATTCAACAGCAACGTGGTCTTGTCCGCCGCCTCAGGCGTTAGTTCCTGCCCAATCAATGCAAAGTGATACACACCTGCAAAGCCCAAGGCATAAGTGCCCAGAAACATCAATCCAACCCAGAGACAGAACCAAGGGACCACCCGACGGGCCGACTTGATGTTCTCCGAGGTCAGCACTCGCTGTGCCAACTGCGGCAGTCCAAGCGTTCCGATTGTTAGTGCAACGAACAACGCCACATAGAAACGGGCCTCGAATTTGAGGTCGAAGAACGTCGGGATGCGTTCCAGCAAGGTATCGGTGAGGCTACCGTATCCCAATGGCGGAAACCAGAAACCGGGCACGCCCATCGCCTTGAGGATCGCGGCAAGAGGTACGAGCAGGGCGATCATCATGATCACCATCTGTATTGCATCGTTATATGTCGCGCCCTTCATTCCCCCGATTGTGATGTAGCCCGTGATCACCAGCGCCGACAGGATCAAAGACGGAGTATATGGCAGCCCAAGCAGAACCTCGAACACCTTGGCGATGCCGATGAACTGACCGACCATATACATCAGCATGATCAACAGCATCCAGCCAGCGGCCAGAAAGGCAGTGCTGCGCCCGTATCGCGTCTGGACAAAGTGTACTGAAGTGAACACTTCCATCCGGTACAGCGACGCGCCGTATAGCATCACAAGTAGAGGAACGCTCAGGATCAGTTGCACCCACATGTAAACGAACGGCAGATGTAACTGTTGGATCAGGGCCACCACGCCCAGAAATGTGGCGACGCTCATCCATGTGGATGACGCAGCCAGTGAGTTGACGAAGGGGCCAATGGAACGGCCTGCCAAGTAAAGGTCTGTCGCGTTGGCTGTTTTCTTTTTGCTGAAGAGCGCGACAGCATAATACAGGCCGAACACGGCAGACGTGATCCCCAAACCAAGCCATATATTTTGAAGTTGCCAGTCTGCCGGGGTCATTTTGTGCCCTCCGTCAGGGCAAGCGTCTCTGGACCTTTACCTTGCACACCAGATCCTTCGAGACCTGTTTCTCGGCTATGAAAAGATCCGGCGTTTTCGGCTTCAATCTCGTCCTCGAGCTGGTTTGCATAGCGACACCAAACCATCGACCACAGCAGCACGCCAAGCGAACCAAGTGTGATGGCGATGAAGTAATGGATTGGCAGCCCGAGTATCCGGATACTGTTATCCGTGCCCAACATGACCGCCCAAAGACCCGTATGCCCGAGCAGGACATAAACGATGCCGAACCCGACGGTAGATCGTATTTCTTTCCTGTAAGCGTTCAAAAGAAGCTCCTCCCTCTTTCCGGTTGCAGGAACCGCCCTGATCTCCTCAACAGCGCGATTTCCTTTGAAGACAGCGCATCAAGAACGCCATGACTCGGAACGTTAGATTTTCTTGAATTTAAATTCAAGAAAAATAGAGCCGTGTTTTACGGCCAGTTTTGACCCCAACGACACGCGTGATCTGATCTTTGCGCTGGCCATCAACGCGCCTGCAATTGGCGGCGGATTGGGTGCCCACTTGGGAAGACTGGGAACAAGCCTGCGGCGGCGTGTCGAAACCATGAATTCTCTCGAAAGTGCCTTGGTCCCCGGCTTGAAGCGACTGTGATAGAGGGGAGATCCGCGCAGTTCTTCGAGCGTCGCCTTGCCGGGCAGTCATCCGGTTCCCTCGCCCCATGCCCGCCTATCCCGTCTGGGCGTAGCATCGGTTTGCCCTGAGCTTACGCAATGTCTGGGACATTGTTTTTGGAACAGGCCGCAATCGTGTCGCCTGAACGCATCTGGATTTGGGGCCAGCGGTTCAGAACGCAGATTGCGAGCAAGGATCGTTGCGCTCGCCCATGTCCTGCAGAAAGCTGAGGTGCCGGGCGTGGGCACACCAGATCTGCGATACTCAGTCCGCCGATACCGCGGCAATGAAGTCCTCTGCCACTTCAAGGTAGCGGTCGATGTCGGCCTCTGTATGCACAAAGGACACTTGGGGGCCCGCGCTTGCGATAGCCTCCCAGATCCCTCGATTGGCCATGAAGACGCGCCGAGCGTCGCTGAAAGCCTGATCGAGCGATGGAAGAGCTTCGTCCAGATTGCGGGGAAGCTCGGGCGCAAGGCAAAAGCCCGAGCGCGGGCCGTAACGGAAGGCCCGCCATGGCAGGCCATGCGTGGTAATGATGCGTTCGATTCCGTCCGCCAAACGTGAACCGAGCACTGCCACACGTGTATAGGCGGCTTCGGTCAGGATATCCTCAAGCACCGCGTGCGCCGCAGCCAGCGTGATGGCACTGCCATAGGTCGTACCTCCAATGGCAAGGCCGCGCACTTGGGCCACGTCCACATCCCGGTGCCGTTCGACAAACCCGCCCAGTTCTGCCGTCATCCCATAGGCCCCAAGCGGCATCCCCGAGCCCAATCCCTTGCCAAGCGTCACAAAATCCGCAGATAGGCCATGCGCCCGGATAAGGCCCCCATAGGCAAATTGCCAACTGTGCGTTTCATCCAACGCAAAGAGCGCGCCCGCCGCTTTTGCCAGCCGGTAAGCCTCTTCCAGAAAACCGGGCTCTGGCAATACGAGCGAACAGTTAGTGAGGGCGGGCTCGGTCAGAATAAGCGCGACATCACCGTCCTGCAGTGCCCGCGCCAGCGCCGGAATATCGTTGAACGGCACGTTGACCGTATCTGCCGTCGCCCTTGCCGAGATGCCCATGCCATCAGGGGCGGCATCGGCATTCGCGCCCGGCGCGCCGCCTTCGGCCATCGTGGGCTCGATATGGCCGTGATACTTGCCTTCGAATAGCACGATCTTTTGCCGGCCAGTAAAGGCCCGCGCGATCCGGATAACCTCAGTATTGGCGGCCGAGGCGCTGAGCGTGTATTGCCACATCGGCAGGCCGACACGGTTGCGCAGCAACTGCGAGACGGCAATTGCATCTTCGGTCGGCAGAAGAAACTGCATGCCGCGCGCGGCTTGCCGTGCAATCCTGCGGGTGACCGCGTTTTCGCCATGTCCGATGGTGTTGCTAAGATCCGCGTGATTGAAGTCGAGATAGGTGTTGCCATCGACATCGCGAAAGCAGCTTCCAAATCCTTCGGCAACAAAGATCGGTCGATGTCGATAAAGCCCCGCCATCCATGCCATCGGAACCCCATCCGGCATCACGCCACGAGCGGTTTCAAGTAGGGCAGCCGAGCCTGCCGTACGCGATGCGAAAGCCGCGGATTCCCGTGTGAGGATTTCGGCCAGCCTTGATCCATTCAGCCGTCCCGGCATCCGCAGCTCCTGTATGACGTGCATCTCTCAGGCATCTAGCCTGTGGCCATGACAAACATCAACTGTCTGTTGAACGGGGTGCATTACTGCTCGATGGGCGCACATCTGTCTGGTCGAAACGGGGTTGCAGCCGGGACAAACTATGCGGATTGCGCCCCCTCAAGAACTGGGTCCGCGTGCCGTGATGATCGGCTTCCGCCCACGCGAACGGCGGGAAGGAGGCAATGTTGTGGTGTTAAACTGAGCGTTCCTTTCTGATCCCGCAGGTGTTCTTTCCTGCGGAAGGGCGCGGTGCACTCACCCCGAGCAACAGGATACCGGTTGCAATTGGCAAAGAGACGCAGGCTCAGATCTGCGTCAAGGGCATGTGCTTGACGGTGACCGCCCCTTTCAGTGGCGGTTATCCGGCTTGAGCTAACCCTAGCGTTCTTGCGTCTCCAACCGGGAAACTGATCAAGCAATCTGTGCCACACATGATACCACGTGCTGCCTTGCTTCCAGCAAAGGCGTCTCGTCCCCCGTCGTCAGAGACAGGACCATGGCGCCCTGGAAAAGCGCGACAACGAGGTTCGGGGTAAGTGTGGTCTTGTTTCCGGCCAAGGCTTTGCTGAGCCAATCCCGTAGCCGGTTGTAGAATGCTCGCACCGCATCAGAGGTTCCTTCCGGCAGGTGCGTGGCAATTGAACCAAGAACAGCACAGAGGCAGGTCGAGCTTTCTACGCGATACGCCTCAATGTATCCATCAGCGAGGCGCAACAAGCGGTCGCTTGCGGTCTCGGACGGATCGTCGGGTGCGCCCAGTGAGTCTATGAACCTGTTGGCGTAGCGGCTTGTGACTTCGGCGCCCAACTCCGCCTTTGTGGGGAAGTGGTAGTGAATTGAAGCGCTTTTTACCCCGATAGCCTCGGCAATGTCGCGAAAGCTGACCCCATCAAAACCGTTCTTGCGAATTTCGCGCTCTGCATAATCAAGGATTTGCTCGGCTCTACTCTTTAACATGTCTTTGGGTCCCTTTTGTACCTATCACTAGATAGCGATCATAGAAGCTGGTGCAAGACTACAATTAAACCCATCAGTAGATAGCGGCTCACCTTGGTTTAGGGATGCGCGTCATCGTGAAGCGACAGGGTAGTTAGGAAAAATGTGATGCCCAGCGAATTGCCTGACAAGCAATTTGCCCACCATGTCTGCGGGGCTGAACCGCCGCTGATCGCAGAGATCTCGACACCGGATTGACTGGGCCAAAAGCACTGCGCTATGAACTATTAAAGGGCTTGTGCACTAACACCGCTCCAGCGTCGTCTCAGGGGCAATCACAGGCGGACCCCGCTTTGTAGTAATGCGCACAATTAGATCTTGTGCCAAATCAGGGCCGGAAAGATCCACCTCGTGACATGCCACAGGGGTCGTCAGAGGCCTGCTGCATCCCATTCCGACCGTTTCATGACCCGCATCTTCGAAAGTGGAAGAAAGGGACTGACCAAGGCCAGCCCCTGCACCTGCCACAAGGGCAAGGGGTCGATCGGTTGGCATTACTCAGACCGCTGGCGGCTGTGCGTAAACAAGATGCCCTGTCTTCATCCAAAGCTTTGCGCCGTTCGCACCTGCAACCGCATGCAGTGACCCGCCGTCAGGAAGCCGGAGCCACGACCCTGTGTGCAGCTCGTTTCCGTTTTCGGTGATTTCCCCACCAATCACGAGCAATTCCAGCCCGCCCTCTGCATCGAGAGCAAGCGACGCGCCCGCGTCAAGATGACGATAGGTGACTGTTTCGCGCGAGTCCTCGTGCAGGATCGCGGTGGCGACCCCGTCGACCGGAGCGGCAAGTTCATCCGCCATGTTTTTCCGGAACTGGTTGCGGTCATTCATGTCGAATTGCCAGAGCTTGACGAAGATTGTGCAACCCGGCTCGGACCCTGGGGTATGTTGCGTTGTAGGAGGATTGCGGACATAGGTCCCTGCGGGGAAGTCGCCGTGCTCATCCTGGAAAACACCATCGAGCACGATGAACTCTTCACCACCAGTATGGGTGTGGGCAGAGAACTTGCTGCCCGGCGCATACCGCACGATGGTCGTGGCGCGTGCCACTTCACCACCGATCCGGTCGAGCATACGCCGGTCAACGCCTTTCATGGGCGAGGCCTGCCACTCAAGCGCATTGGAGTGCACAACAACGCGTTTAGAGAAATCTGCATTCAGTTCCATCTGTGAGTTCCTTTGTGCTTGAGTTGCAGAGGGAGTTACGCCGCGATACTGGGCCGCGCGTTCATCTTCTTGCGCCACGCAGCGAGATTGGTAAGGTTAGCAGGGATCTCAATTTTGGCGAAGTCGGCAAATGCCAGCCCAGCGAAAACCGTGATGTCAGCCATCGAGAATTTGTCACCGGCAACATAGGCGTTTTTGCTCAGGACTTCGTCTAGATACGCCATGGTGTTCGTCGCGACGTCGCGCTGCTTCAGGCCCCAATCTTTATTCTGGTAGACTTCCAGTTTGGGACCAAGGCCGGGGGTAGCGTGATGAAAGTAGTTCCCCACGGCGTTCAACAGCCCGGTTTCGGCGCGGATATTCATCATCGAGATAACTGCGCGTTCCCGGTGGTTTTCGCCTGTCAGAGAGGGGCCATTTTCGAATTCGCCGTCAATGTACTCGATAATCGCGTTGCACTGTGAGATTCGCGTGCCATCATCGAGTTCGAGGCAAGGTACGGCCGCATCTGGGTTGATCTTCTTGAATGCCTCGGTGCGATGTTCACCGCCCATCACGTCGACCGGGATGAATGAGACATTTTCAAAAGCGCCTTTCTCGGCAAGTGCGATCCGAACGCGGGCGGGGTTCGGGAAACCTTCAACATCATAGATCTTCATGGGACATCCTTTCCAAGGGTTTTGTTTTCGTGATGACTATCTATCAGTAGATAGTTTAAGCAGGAAGAGGGTTTTCCGTTCATCTTGAAAGAGATCACGCGTTAGTGATCGGAACTCTTGGGATCATCGCCAATCAGGCGCTTTTGCGCGAAACCGACCCATAAGGCGTGTCTAGACTGCGACCGAGAGCGCTTTTTGCGCAGCCCTCTTGGCAGCTTGACCGTCGGTGTTCTGCCTGGCCCGTGTTACAAGATGGGGTGTTCTGCGGGCCCGGAACCCACTGCCGCCAAGGGAATATCCCCAAAGTGGCGGAGCCATGCACGGCGAAATCCCGCTGTGGTTCCATAGCCCACACTCCGCGCCGCCACGGGAATCGAAGCGCCTTGGATCAGGGCGATATGGGCAAGACCCAACCGCCACCGCGTTACATAGGCCAGCGGGCTGGTCCCAAGACAATCGCTGAAATCCGCCATGAACCGGGATCGCGACATGCCAGCCTCTGCCGATAGCATTTCGACGGTCCAAGGCCGGGCTGGGGCAGCGTGGATGGCAATCAGCGCGCGATGCAGGCGCGGGTGTGACAGGCCAGCCAGCAACCCAGGGTCCGGCGGACCTGCGTCAATGGCACGGCGCAGCACCAGAACCAGCATCGCCTCGAACAGGCGGGCCATAGCAAGTTGCGATCCGCAACGCCCAGATTGCGCTTCGGCAACCAGCACATCGGCCAAGGCCGCAAGACCGGGGCAGTTTTCTCTGGCAACTGCCAGACGGGCGGGGCTGCCATGCAGCACCTGCGCCAAAGGCAGGGCACACTCAAGGCGGGTTGCGACCAAGGCATCGGGTTCCGGCGTGTTGGGGGGGCGGGTGAACAGCACCAGTAAAGTCGGGGTCAATACCAGCGCCGCCCGTGGATCATCCGCCGCGCAAGGCGTGGCGACGGGCCGCAATGCAGACATCAGCGAAGAAAGCCGATCCTGCCGCAGAATGGGACGATCGGAAACAAAATTGGGCACATCGACAGTCATGAATCCCATAATGCATCATGCAACATCCCCCTGCAATGGAAGATACAATGCTCATTCCCCGCCAGACCGCTCCCGCACTGACCGTTCCTACGCTTGATCGCGGCCCTTTCAATCTGGCAACCGCTACACCGCAGCGCGGCACGGTCATCTGCTTTTACCGGGGCCTGCACTGCCCGATCTGCGCCACCTATCTGACTGAACTGGACAAACAGACCCCGGCCTTTGCCGAGCGCGGCATCGAGACGATTGCCATCAGCGCTGACGGCGCTGATCGTGCCCGCGCGATGGCCGACAAGATCGGCGCAACCGCGCTGCGCTTTGGCCATGATCTGCCCTTGCCCGTGGCGCGGGACTGGGGCCTCTATATCTCGACCTCGCGGGGCAAGACCTCTATCGGGATCGAAGAGCCTGCGCTGTTTTCGGAACCGGGGCTGTTCATTGTCAACGCAGACCAGTCCATCTATTACCTGTCGGTGCAGTCGATGCCCTTTGTGCGTCCCAGCTTTCGCGAATTACTTGGGGCGGTCGATTTTGCGATCGAAAAGAACTACCCAGCGCGGGGCGAATACACAGGCAGTCTTGGGACAGCCTAAGCGCCTGAACCGACCGGGCGCATCTTGTGTTCGAAGGACGCCGCGACGAGGGCAAGCCCAAGCTCGAGGACCTCAAGCTCGCTTTGTGTGATGTTCAATGGCGGCAGGAACACCGGATCGCTCATGATGTATCCGACCCCACGCTCGCCAACAATCGGAACACCGGCACCGGCCAATGTTTCGATATCGCGGCAGATCGTCCTGAGGGAGACCTCTATCCGATCCGCGATTTGCGCGCCTGTGTGGAGTTTCCCGTCTCGAAAGACCTGAATGATGTCAAACAGCCGATCGGTGCGCCTCATAGCCTCATTTCAAAACGAGAGGGATATGATAGGACAGTACCATACTGTTCGGATCGATGCTCATGATGAACGGCGTCAAAGCCTCGTTCTCCATGGAACCGGCCATCGCGGTCTTTGCAGCTTCCGAGTTGGTCCACCGGACGTGATCCATCCACATCCCGTCCTCGCCTTCCGACAAGACACGGCCGATGAACCCGTCCATAGCGCACAAAGCCAGCATCGTGTTTGCCGCCGCCGCCACAAAGTGCTCGCGCTCGACATTCTCGGCCAGACGAAACTGCACAATCTCGATAACGCCGGCTGCCGTCGCTGCCGACGGGTCACAGTCCTGAGCCCGCGCGCCCGTGGAAAGCGCGACCGCTGCCGCCATTGAGGTGAGGATAATCTTTTTCATTGCTTACTCCTGTGCCGCATGGCGCAAGGGGGTAGCACGGGCCAACTGACACGGTCTGTCAGTTATCTGCGGCCCTCCAAGATCATCCTTCGGGTGCATGGCCCTTCCATTCAGGGGCAGGTCATAGAAGCCGCGCCAGAAGCGCCGCAGCGCCCGCTTCGGCTGCCTCCTGCGCTCCGGCTAGGTAACCGGGTTCTGTGCGGCTGGTCTCAGAGCCGATCAGGGTCAGCCGGTGTTGCCATGCGCCTTCGACCCATGGGCCGGGATTGGGTGACGGGTGGTCACCTGCTGTCAGGTCGTCAGGCGTGGCCGTCAGCGGATCGGCGGCCCAGTCCTTGTAAAGCGTGGCTTTGGGCCGGGCCGCATGCGGGCCGAAAAGCTGTTCCAGTTGCTGGACAGAGGCGGCGATGACAGCCGCCGCACCCGACTGCACACGGGCCTTGGCCGGAACACCGACGAAGCCGAACAGCGCCGCCTGCCCCGCCGCCGTCGTGGCGTCGTGGATTTCAACCAAAGGCCCGCTTTGGCTGCGCGCCGCGCCCGACAGCCCCGCGTCGTGCCAGAAGGCGCGGTCATAGACCACAACCAGCTTGGCATGCGGTGCCATCCATGTCGGCGTGCCCTGCCAGAGGCGGAGGACAGACGCGGGTATTGGCGGATCGAAGGCGATTTGCGCCGCCAGCAAGCGCGGTGGCACGGCCAGCAGCACGTGCGGGGCAGACAGGCTGCCACCATCGGTCGTCACATCGACACCCGTGGCGGTCAGCGCCAAATGCGTGGCGAAGGTGTTCAGGCGGATCGCATCTGCCGGCAGGTCGCGCGCCAATGCCGAGACCAGCGCAGCCGTACCCCCGCCCATCCGCATAGAGGCTGGCTCCTGCTGCATACCCGAATACCTTTGTACAGAGCCCTGACCACGCTGGAACAGCAAATCGCCCGTATCCGACTGGGCAAAAGACGTCACGCCCGCCCCGTTCACGAAGTGCCCAAAGTCGGGTTGCATACCGGGCCAGAACCAGGACGGGCCGAGGTCAAAGGGGCCAGAGCTGTTGCCAGAGTCATCCACCGACAGGATGCGCCCGCCAAGACGGTCGCGCGCCTCGATCAATTGAACGTCGATCCCGGCCCGATGCAGCGCTCGGGCCGCTGTCACGCCCGAAAGACCACCACCGATAACAATAACCTTTGGCAAAATCATCCCTCCGAGGTCGTGGGCGGTGGCGGAACTACTGGCACATCGCGCTGCTGGCCGCCGCCTGTTATGGCCACGACCTTGCCCGCAAAGCACATTCCTATCACCCAACGATCTATCCGCAGTTACACATTTGATAGAGGGTGCCGATCCCACACGCAATATCTATCTATCAGTTGGTAGCCTCACTGAATTGATCAAGAAGGCCGCCAATGAAGCTATCCCTGACGCGGCGCAGGTCCGCATGCGAGCAGGGGGCTATAGCAACTTCAGCTTTTGCGATCCGGCCACTGATGTGGGTTTGAAAGGTGGGCTTTCGCTGGGCGTTGGCGAGTGACGGCGGCCTGAGATAGGTTCACAGACCATAGGATCTGAGCATTATTGGCGTCATTCCGTAGCGTTGTTTGAACAATCGCGAGAAATGCGCCGAGCCTTCAAATCCGCAAGAAAGGGCAATTTCCGTTAGCGAAAGTGAGCTGCCCTCGATCAGGGTGCGGGCGCGATGCAGGCGCAGATCGCGGGAATAGGCCTGTGGGCTCTTGCCCAAGTGGCGCGCGAAGAGACGCTCAAGCTGCCGCGCCGACAGGTTAATGCTTTGGGCGATCTCGGCGGTTGATTGTGGAAACTCAATGTTGGTTTCCATTGCCTTCAGAGCTTTGCGCAGGGGGCCGTCCGGTAAGCTGGCTAAATCGCTTAAGCCCTGCGGTTGCTCGCTTTCGGCCATTCGCAGGCGTTCCAAAAGCAAGACACGGCCCACGTCCCGCATCAAGACCAATGAGGTCATCTCAGCGATCAGCGCCAGAACCACATCAGCGGTTGCGGCCATGCCCGCGCTTGTCACCAGATTACCCGATCTGGTGAAAAGAGTGTTGGTGCCCCTTTCAGCTATTCCTGCCTCCTCCAGCATCGGGCGCCCTTCCCAGTGCACGGCGGCGGTTTCGGCTGCACCTGCGGTAAGAAGCGCTTGTGCGGCATCTGACAGGACCACGGCCAGCCCGCCCGCGTTTCGCACGCGCTGAAGGCGCGGCAGGAACCGGCGCAGTGCACGTGCCATTTCCGACCCACCGGTCACGATCAGAAGATCCGGCAGGTTCGTCGTCGAGTCCATCGGTGTGACTGTGATTTCCATTCCACCAAGCGACGTTAGCGTGTTCGCGGCGTCGACGGACACGATCTGCAGCCGGAACAACTCGCGGCCCGCCAAACGGTTGGCAATCCGAAAGCTGTCGAAGGCAATGGCAAGCTCTGTCGCAACGAAACCCTGCGCAAGCAGGATTTCGACCAATTTCGGACCATTTCCCTTGGGGCTAGGCCCGGACACGCAGGTTTTCTGGGTCATACAGACACTCGGGCACCACTGTCGCCTGCGTAGGGACCCCTATCACCTCCACCATCAGCGCTGTGCCTTCTGCGGCAAAAGCGGGTTCCACGAAACCCATGGCGATATTCTTGCCTACCCGGTGCCCCCACCCAACGGAGGTGACCGATCCCACAACCCGACCGTCGCACAGGATCGCATCGCCCCCATGCGCGGTGGCATGCGTGGCATCGAGGACCATCGAAACAAAGGCACGGCGGTGGCCTTCGGCGATCATCTTTTCCAGCGCCGCCTTGCCGATGAAATGGGGTTTATCCATCTTTACAAAGCGCCCGAGGCTGGATTCGAACGGGGTAAACTCGGTCACGAGGTCCGCCTTCCAATGGCGATATCCCTTTTCCATGCGCATAGATTCAACAGCGTAGGACCCAAACAGCCGCAATCCGTGCGCCTCGCCCGCCTTTCGCAGCGCCAGATAGGCCGCGTAAAGCTGCGCGTTCGGGACGTGGATTTCATAGGCCAACTCGCCCGAGAAACTGACCGACATCACCACAGCAGGTGCGATGCCAACAAAGGCCCGCCGCACCGAGAGCCAAGGAAAGGCCGTGGCCGACCAATCCCCGCGCGACGCGGCCGCCAGCACATCACGTGATTTTGGACCGGCCAGCACAAGGATCGTATGATCATTCGTCAGCGACCGGATGCTGACCGACCCATCCTTGGGCATATGCGCCGTCAGCCAGTCCATGTCGTGATATTCTGACGCCGCCGCCGAACCATACCAGATCGTGCCGTCATCGATATTCGCAAGCGTCGCCTCGCCCTTGACCATACCGTGATGGTTCAAAAGGTAGCCAAGCCCAACCTTGCCGACCTTCCGCGTCATCCGCCCGCAAAACATCGTGTCCAGCCAGTCCTGCGCGCCCGGCCCGGTGATTTCGAACCGGTTGAAGCCGTTGACTTCGGTCATCCCGACGCCGGTTTGCACTGCGCGCACCTCGGCTGCGACCACGTCGAACGCCTCATTGAATCGGAAGCCGTGGGTTTCGTGGAAGTCAGGCGAGGGCTTGATGTAAGCCATACGCTCCCAGCCGTTCACGACGCCGAATTCGGCACCTTCTGCCGCCAGGATCGGTGTCAGGGGCGTGGTTTTCATCGGTCGGCCAGCCGGGCGGTGTTCGTGCGGCAGGTGAAAGCGAAATTCGTTCTGGTAATCCTCAATGGCCTTGAGGGCGCAAAGTTCCACATTCGCGTGGGTCGTAAAGCGGCGCGGGTCGATGACCCAGGTGTCATACTGCGCTTCGCCATGCACGATCTGCTGCGCCAGAAGCCAGCCATGGCCGCCTCCCTCTCCAATCCCGGCGCGCAGGCCGATGATGCAGAATGCGTTGCGTTTGCCCGGAATCGGGCCGACCAGAGGTGCTCCATCAATGGTATAGGTGATCGGACCATTGACGATGGTGTGGATCCCCACTTCCTCCAACGCGGGCATACGTTTGAAGACGTTTTCTAGCACGGGCAGCACGCGGTCAGTGTCCGATGGACAAAGCGCGTTGACGAAATGTGGATCCACCCCGTCCATGCCCCATGTCCGACAATCCTGTTCGTAGAAGCCGACCAGCAGCCCCTGTTTTTCTTGACGCGAATAGAAATCGTCGATCGGGCAGCGCAAAAGAGGTACCCGTTTGCCAAAGTCGATTATCCCCTGGATCGGTTCGGTCAGGAAATACTGATGCTCCATCGACATGACCGGGTGATGCACCCCCATCATCGCGCCAACCTCGTTCACGCGATAGCCGCAGGCGTTCACCACAATCTCGCAGGCGATATCGCCTTGGTCGGTATGGACAATCCAGCTATCGTCTTTCAATTGCGTGAGGCCTGTGACAGGCGTGTTGCGATAGACCTCTGCCCCTGCCTTGCGAGCCCGTCTTGCGAGCGCTTGACAGAGCTGCGCGGGGTCGATGTCGCCATCCTCGCCGTCCCACAAACCGCCCACCAGACGATCAGTGGTGATCAGCGGATGGCGGCGGGCGCATTCGGCGGCATCGAGGATTTCAAACTCCACCCCCATCACCTTGGCTTGGCTGGCAAAGTGGCGATAACCATCCATTGTGGTTTCGGAATTGGCGAGGCGGATACCGCCATCGCCGTGATGGTAATTGATCGGATAATCAGGATCTGCAGCCAATTCCTTGTAGAGACTAATCGAATGGCTTTTCAGTCCCACCATCGTCTGGGTCATTCCAAAATTGGTGACCTGCGCCGCTGAATGCCAAGTGGTTCCGGATGTCAGCTCGTTGCGTTCCAGCAAGACGACATCGGTCCAGCCCTCTTGCGTCAAGTGGTACAGGGTGGAGCAGCCAGCAATGCCGCCGCCAATCACCACAACGCGAGTTGTCGATTTCATATCATTCGCTCCTGCTGCTTATTGCTATGACAAGGGCAAAGCGGCCAGGTTTCGTCAATCAAGGTCAGGTGCGTTCATAAAATGCGAAGCGTCTCGTAAGAAAGATTGAAGTCGCAGCTTCAGCGTTGTCAGCGACGGCACCATAGGCCTCAGTAGAACAGAAATCGGAGGGCGAGATGAACGAAGGACAAACTGGGCGACGCAGTGGTGGCCGGGCAGACCGGGTTGCCAAAAGGGCGTTGCCGCCTGCGGTCAATCCTTGTCCACCGGGTCAGCGGGGCGGGCAATACCGACCCTTGTCCGAAGCCGATATAGTGGCCATCTACCAGACCGCACTTCGGCTTCTGTCTGATCTGGGCGTGGGCGAGGTGCCGGAAATTCTTGTAAAGCCGTTCCTGGCCGCCGGGGCCACCTTTGGCGACGGGCGGGTGTTCTTTCCGCAAGACATGGTCAAGCGGGCCATCGGCATGGCTGCGAAAACCTTCACCTTTCATGGCCGCGATCCCGCGCGGTCAATCGAGGTGGGCGGCGATGCCGTGCATTTCGGCACCGGCGGCGCGGCCGTTCTGACGTTGGATATTGACAGTGGCGGCTACCGCCCCTCAACCCTGCGCGATCTTTACGATTTCACAAGGTTGCAGGACACGTTGACCAATGTCAGCTGGTTTACCCGCTGCTGTGTCGCGACCGACCTGCCGGATATCTATGACCTTGATGTCAACACGGTCTTTGCACTGATGAAGGGCACAACGAAACCTGTCGCCACGTCGTTCACGATCCACGAGCATGTTGCGCCGATCATGCGGATGGTCGACATCGGCCTAGGCGGCGATGGCACGTCTGGCTTGTTTCGCGCAACTCCATTTCTAAAGACTCATATCTCGCCGATGATCTCGCCGATGCGCTATGGCGAGGATGCGGTGATGGTGACGCTGGCCTGTATCGAGCATGGGATTCCCCTGTCCTGCATCACCGCAGCGCAGTCTGGCGCAACAGCACCCGCGACGCTGGCCGGATTTCTGGCCCAGTCGCTTGCCGAGACGCTGGCCAGCTTGATCATGGTCAACGTCATCAAGCCCGGTCATCCGATGGTTTTTTCCAACTGGCCTTTGGTGGTGGACCTGCGCACCGGTTCCTTTGTGGGTGGCGGCGGCGAGATCAGCGTCATGAACGCGGCTTCGGCGCAGATTTCCAACTGGCTTGGCCTACCTTCGGGCGTTGCCTCCAGCATGACCGACGCCAAGGTGCCGGATGCGCAATACGGGGCCGAAAAAGGGATATCCTCGCTTGCCGCGGCCCTCGGCGGAGGGAACCTGATCTACGAGTCATCCGGCATGATGGCGTCTTTGCTGGGGGCAAGCTTCGAAGCCTTCATCCTGGATGACGAGATGCACTCGCTCATCTACCGCACCCTGCGTGGGGTCGAAGTCAGCGAAGAAACGCTGGGTTATGAGGCGATCTGCGAGGCGGTGCTGGGACCGGGCCATTTCTTGGGCGGAACGCATACCATTGCGGCGATGCAACGCGATTACTTTTACCCCACCATCGCCGACCGTGACGCGCCCGTCACCTGGGAAGAAAAGGGCCGCCCCGATGCTTGGGGCCGTGCAAAGCTTGCTGCGCGCCGCGTGCTGGAGACGCATCATCCCTCCTATCTCGCGCCCGAGGCTGAGGCCCGGATGCGCGACGAGTTCCCGATCCAACTGGACCCCTGAAAGGAGAGGTTTGGCAAAAGCGTTGCCTAGGTGGGGCCGCATAGCCTGACCGACCTCACGCGCGGGCAAACCGTGGCACCGGCCGATGCGGCAGAACTGGAAAGAGGGCGCAAAGACAGGGCCGTTTGCCAACAGTCTCAAACGTCTCGTCAGCGCCAATCAGGATTGTGTGCGGCCTCAGGCTTCGGTCTGGGGTTCATCCTCTGCCACCTCGATCGCGCCCTCAAAGCCCGGCACAATCGCCTCGAAGCGGGGAACAAGCACGTTTCGCAGGATGCGGCGGCAGTCGCGTGCCAGTGCTTCGGGCAACTGGCCCAGTTCTTCGGCGCGGGCCACAAGGTGGATATGGCGCGTTTCGCCTGCAAAGGGCAACGGCAGGACATCGAGCATCGGGATGAAACGTTCGGCATCCAGGAGGTTTAAAGGGGTCGTCAGTGTCCAACCGCCGGTTTGCACGACCATTGCAAGAACCGACCGTGTCGCCTCGAACGCATAGCGACGGGGGACGTTCAGTTTCACGCGCTTCAGGTGCTGGGCGACCTTCTGGCCGATGGGCATCGTCTCTGAATACTGCACGAAGGGCAGCCGGGCCAGCGCTTCGCGTGGGTCGGTGCCGGGCTTGATCGCCCCTTTGGCGGTCAACAAGATGAAGGCTTCGCGCAGGATCGGGACAGATTGAAACGTGGTGCTTTCAGCAGGCAGCAGGGCGGTTACGCCAATATCGGCCTCTCGTGTTTGCAGCCGGTCAATGATCTGGTCGGACCGGCCAGAGAAAGCATAGACAAAGCACTTGCGAAACCGCTTTTGCAGGGCAGACACAAGAACGGGCGTCAGCGAGGCATCAAGGTCGTCGATGATCGCCAGATTGAGTTGCGGTAAGCTGGTCAAGCTGATCTCGGCCAACTCGGCCTGCGCCTCGGAGACGACCGACAGGATACGGTGAGCATGGGCGCGGAGCACCTGACCTGCGGGGGTCAGGGTGACTGGCTTGGCGCGACGGTCAAAGAGTTTCGCACCGATGGCGGCTTCCAGCGCGGTGATATGCTGGCTGACGCCCGAGGACGATCCACCAAGCCTTTGAGCGGCCCCGGCGATGGAACCTGCTTCCTCCAGCGCTACGAAAACGCGCAATCCGCGTAAGGTCAGTTCGGCTGGCAGGCGGGTAACGTCGGACATGGCAGCTCCTTTTCCGACAAACTAGCCGTCATTCGCGCTTGCGGAAACTGCCTTGCACGATGCGGTCAATAACCATGGCGCAGAGTAGAATGGCCAACCCGGCGAGCAGCCCTTGCCCCTTCGCCGCATATTGCAGCGAGGTCAGCACCACCGACCCTAACCCCTGAGCGCCAATCAGACTGGCAATCACCACCATCGACAGGCACATCAGGATTGTCTGGTTGATCCCTGCAAGGATGGATGCCTTGGCCAACGGCAGTTCGACACCGCGCAAGACCTGCCATTCGGTCGCGCCATAGGCGCGGGCGGCTTCCTTTACATCCTCGGCAACGCCGGTCAGGCCAAGTGTGGTCAGCCGGATCACCGGCGGCATGCCAAAGATCAGCGTGGCAATGATGCCGGGCGGCTTTCCCGTGCCGAAAAACGCGATGACAGGGATCAGATAGACGAAGGCGGGCATGGTCTGCATGAAGTCAAGGATCGGCTGGGCGATGGCAAACGCGGTCTTTGACCGGGCAAACCAAATGCCCAGCGGGATGCCGATGACGATGCACAGAATTGACGCCGCCCCCAGCAAAGCGACCGTCTGCATTGACAACTCCCAGAAGCCGTAGAACGCGAGATAGGCGAGTGCGGCAGCCGTGAACACTGCGATGCGGGGCCCGGCAAGTTGCCAGGCCAGCGTGCAGATCACAAGCATGATCACCGGCCAGGGGGTGCCAACAAGGACGATCTCCAACCCCTCGACCAGAATGCGGATGCTATTTCGGAGCCCGTCAAAGAACCCCTGCCCCGAGGCATATGCGGCTTCAAATCCTGCGTCAAACCAGGCCGCCGTGTCAGAGAATAGCGTCTTGTCAGCCGGAAATGTCGTTAGCCAATCCGGTGGCATACCGATCCTTGCGTAAAGCGTGACGCCATAGATCAAGCTGGCAAGGGCAAGGGTGACCGCCCCCCGCAGAGGCGGCGCGCCATGTGGCAGGGTCTGGTCACCCCGCCATGCGGTGTAGCGGCGTTCGTATATTGCATTGGCAAAGAACCCGGTTGCCAGCCGGATGACAAGCAGCAGGATGACGCCCTGCACCACACGGGTGCTCGCCCCGTCTGTCAGGGATGCCGTTTCTGCCATTGCTGCATCAACGGCCTTTTGAAGGTTGTCGGCCAGTTTGGCGGCGCGGGTCGCGGTATCGGTGTCGCCGGCCGCTATGGCTTCGGTCGCCTCGGCGCGGCGCGTGGCGATAGTGTCTTGCAACTGGCTGATCCGGGCCGCCTCAGCACTGTTGGTATTGCCGCCAAGGCCAGAAACGATCTGGTTCAGGGCCAATAGGTCAAGAAAACAAAGCAGCAAGAACAGGAACGACATCCCCCGCATCCCGGCCCAGATCGGGCCAAGAATCGCGGCGGCGGGGTTGAAGCTAAGGACAAAGCCAGATCGCGACTGGATCGCAGCAAAGGCGCGGGTGTAATAGGGGGCACTCGGGCCGGTAAATCGGGGGATCAAGTTGGCCTCCATCAGCGTCCCTCCCTGATGGCCGTCAGAAGCCTGTCTTTGGTGACGATCCCCACCGGCACGCCACCATCTTGGATGATAACTGGCAGAGTCGATCCCGAACACAGCCCAATCAGCGCATCAAGATTGGCAGTGGTGGGAGCATAGGAGGCGTTTGCGACATCGAAATGTGGAAAAGAGATCAAAGGCTCCATGACGGTGCGCGCGGTGATCAATCCCAGCTTCGAGATATTCTGCACGAAGGTCCTGACATAGTCATCCGCAGGCCGGGTCACGATTTCCTCGGGCGTGCCAGTCTGAACAATCCGGCCATCCTTCATGATGGCAATGCGGCTGCCGACACGGATCGCCTCATCCAGATCATGGGTAATGAAAAGTGTGGTCTTGCCCAGCTTGTGCGACAATTCCATGAATTGGTCCTGCAATTGTCGCCGGATCAATGGGTCCAGTGCCGAAAACGGCTCGTCCATCAGCAGGATCTCGGGGTCGGCGGCCAGAGCCCGGGCCAGACCCACGCGCTGCTGCATGCCCCCAGACAGCTGGCGCGGCAGGCGGTCGCCATAGCCTTGCAACCCCACCAGACTCAGCTTTTCCGCCGAAACTTGCCAGCGCGTACCCTTGGGAGAGCCGCGCAATTCCAAGGGATAGGCCACGTTATCCTGCACCGACCGGTGAGGCATCAACGCCATGTGCTGGAACACCATTCCGATGCGTTCAGCCCGCAGCGCCCGCAAGGCGGCAGGCGACAGTGCGCGCACGTCCTGCCCCAGCACGCGGATATCGCCCGATGTCGGCTCGATAAGGCGATTGACATGCCGCACCAAGGTGGACTTGCCGCTGCCCGACAGCCCCATGATGACAAAAATCTCGCCTGGCATGACAGAAATCGACGCCTCGGCAATGCCCACAACGCAGTTGTGCTTGGCCAGAACTTCGGCCTTTGTCGCGCCGGCCTTGGCATCGGCAAGGGCGGCCTGTTCGGCGGTGCCGAAGATTTTCCAGACACCCGAAAGTTCGATCACAGGATCTGCCATTGCATGTCCATCTCGTGCCTCAAAGAAGGAAGGGCATGGCAGCGCGCCGCCATGCCCTGTGTTTTCCAGCCTCAAGATGTCACTTCAGCCAAGCAGCCACACGATCGGGGTTCGCGGTAATCCACTCGGCGGCCACGGCCCCGGCATCTTTGCCATCAATCACGACCGAGTAGGAAAATGCGCCCAAATCATCCGCCGTGATGTCTATATTGCGCATAAGGGCGGCCACCTGCGGCGCATTGGCTTCTATATCTTTGGCAAAGACCGGCTGAATGAAAGCTGGCGGCCAAGCCATGGTAACATTGGAATTCGCCAGATAGTCCGCGTCTTCTTCCGGTGTCAGTGCATTCCACTTGGCCGCGTCATAGGCCGGTTCGGTCAAAAAGGTCATCTCGGGATGGACGGTGAACAAATGGTGTGGCTTGTAGCAGAATCCGGCCCAAGGCTTGGCCCCTGCAATCGCCGTATCAAGCTGGCTATACGCCACGCCCTCGTCCAGCTCGACAAGATCAACCACCAGATCATACCCATAACCATGGGCCTTGGCCTTTTCCACCGTGGTCGACGCCCAGCCAGTGGCACCGATGAAGACCTCACCCTTGCCATTGCCGTCACTGTCGAGAAGTGCGGCCTTGGTCGGGTCGGTCAGATCGCTGATGTCGACAATGCCCGCATCCAGCGCCGCTTGATTCACGCAAATCCCTTGAACGGCCGATGTCGAATTGCTGTTGAGTTCAATCTTTGCGGCGAACTGATCAACCAGCCCTTGCTGGTTTGGCAACCAGACTTCTGGATGGATATGCATAGAGCCCTTGTCCAACGCCTCAAAGATCACCGGGTTGGTGCCGGTTTGAAGCTCGACCTTGAGGCCCATGTTGGTTTCGACGACTTGCTTGATGACGTTGGCCGTAACTGTGACCGACGGCCAGTTCGGCACGCCCACGACGACGTCTTGAGCAAAACTCGCAGTGGAAAAGGCAAGCGTGGTCGCTAATGCCGTGGCAATCTTCAGTTGCATTGGGTCAGACCTCCAAGTCGGAAAGGATGTTTTAAGACGAGCTTTTCTTGTCGCGCTCTTCTAAATCCGATCATTCGCAAATTGCCTCGGATGTCGATTCGGGACTTTGACTTTAAGGATTACGCAGCCCGCGTTCCGATCTTATGAAGCCCTTACAAGTGTCCTGTTCAGGTGCAGCGTAGAGCCACTTCAGGTCACTGAAGGATGAGGCCCGCCCTGATCCTCTGGGGGTTTCCGGTGGCCCAAGCACCACCCTGCACGCCACGCCCGACAGGCTCTGTCCGGGTCTTGTCGAAGGGAAGCCCCCCGAACCCCTTGCCGCCAAGGGCGAGACCCGGACAATTTCATGGCGTCGCACCACGCTGCCGCGCAAGGCTGTAGCGTCGTTGGCGGGACGAGGTGTATCAGTCCTCGTTTGCCCCACGTCAGTTCTGCCAAAGGCGTTCGCGCGCGACGCGGCCCTGATCGTCCAGCCGCACTTCGACGGTGTCTCCGAACGGGTTGATCGCCAGCGCGGTGACATGCCGCCCGCCACGTTCGATGAAACCGACATCGGTATAGCCAAGTGCAGCCAGCCGGTCCCGTGCCGCCGCGTCCGACAGTGACCGGCGGTCGTCAAGTTCGCGGTCGTACTCGCGCAGGGTGCCGTTGCGGGAAAACTCGATCTCGATCCGCATCCCCTCGGCAGAGAAGCCCTCGACCGAGATTTCACCGTCGTCGTCCAGGTCAATCTCGGTCATTCGCGCAATTTCGGCCAGGCGCGGCTCGGCCCGGACAGCAGCAGGCAGCATCGCATCAATGAGCGCCGGGGGCAGGCCTGCGCCATCGGCCTGCACCTCCAGCAATCGCGCGCCACGCGCCTCGGCGCGCAGCCAGCCGGTGCCACTGCGGGCGTAAAAGTAGGTTTCGCCATCGTCATCGGGGCGGCTGCGAATGTCTGTCAGGCCTAGGCCACGCAGCGCGGCGGGCAGCATCGCCTCTGCCGGATCGGCGGCGGGGCCTGCCGTCAGGGTGGCAGCGGCAAAGGTGTCGCCCGTCCGTGTGCCGGTCAGGTCCAGCCGGGTGCCGGGGGTGGGCACGGTGGCGCCCTCAGGCAGGGTCACAAGCAGGCGGCCCTCCGGGGTGGTCAGCACGATCTGGGTGCCAAAGATTTCGGCCACGGTGCCCGACAGCGGCGTCTCTTGCGCCACAAGCGGGGTTGCAAGGGCCGTTGTCAGGATCAGGGCGGCAAGGGTGCGTTTCATCAGTGTCTCCTTCGGTTCAACATGACACCATCTTGCGCGATTCGCCCCAAATGCCGCCGCAACGGCGCGGTTTGGTTTCCGTTGAGCTTTGGTGCGGTATACAAAGGCCCATGCGTTATGCCCTTGTCCCTTTGATCCTTGCCCTGTCGGCTACCCCGGCCCTTGCGGACCCTCCCGGGGACGCCGTACCCATTGATGCAGGGGCGGCTTTGGCCTGCGTCGCCGACCGCTATCGCGGCGAAGCGCTGCGGATCGAAGACGAGGAGGATGGCCTCGTGCAGGAAATCCGCTGGCTCACCCCCGCCGGAAACGTGCTGGAGATCGAGATCACCGGCCCCGGCTGCCGGTTTCTAGAGGTTGATGGCGTGGGACAGTCCGAGGCCCGCATCCTGCCGGAGGAACCCCGGTGAAGGTGCTCGTGGTCGAGGATGATCGCGACCTTGCCGCCCAGATCGCCGCCGCGCTGACGCAGGCAGGCTATACGGTCGAAAGCGCGCATGACGGCGAGACGGGAGAGTTTCTTGGCGCGACCGAGACAGTGGGTGCCGCGGTGCTGGACCTTGGCCTGCCGGGGATTGATGGGATCGAAGTGCTCAAACGCTGGCGTGGCGCGGGCCTGACCTTTCCCGTCTTGATCCTGACCGCGCGGGATGCCTGGTCTGACAAGGTGGCCGGCTTTCGCGCGGGGGCGGATGATTACGTTCTGAAGCCCTTCCGGATGGAGGAGGTGACGCTGCGCCTGTCCACCCTGATCCGCCGCGCCGCAGGACATGCGACCGCCGAACTGGCGGCGGGAGCGCTGATGCTGGATACGGCCACTGGCCTTGCCACGCTTGACGGAATGCCCCTGCGCCTGACGGCGTTTGAGGGCAAGTTGTTGCGCTACCTCATGCTGCACAAAGGACGAGTCGTCAGCCGGACAGAACTGTCGGAACATATGTATGACCGCGACGCCGACCGCGATTTCCGGTCGATGGAAGTGGTGATCGGCCGGTTGCGCCGCAAGATCGGCGAGGCGCGCGTGGAAACCCGGCGGGGCGAGGGATATCGCCTGCTGCCCGTTGATCCAGAATGACGCCGGGATCAATCCGCGCGCGGATGCTGGCCTGGTCCGCCGGGCTGACGCTGGGCGCGCTGGTGGTGGCGTGGTTTGCAGTATCGGCAGTGCTGGCGGATTTCGTGAACCGCCGCCTTAACGCGGATCTGACGGCGGCGGCGCGGGGCGTGATGGCGGCCGCGGCTTGGGATGCAGCGGGGGCCTTTGCCGTACTGCCGCCCCCTGCGGATCCACGCTTTGACCGGCCCCTGTCGGGCTGGTACTGGCAGGTCAGCGACGGGACAGCCGTGCTGGCACGCGCGCCCTCGCTTGTCACCGGCAATCTGGGGGCGGATGGCGCGGGGCGGACCGGCCCCGATGGCGCGTCACTGGTGGCGCATGTCGCAAGGTTCACTGCGCCGGGCGACGGGCGGCGTCTGACCGTTACCGTGACCCTGCCTGCGGCAGAGGTTGTGGCGGAACTGGCGGCCATCCGCCGCCCGCTCGCGCTGGCGCTGGCGGCTCTGGGGGCGGCGCTTCTGGCTGCGCAGGTTCTGGCCGTCCGGGCGGGGTTGGTGGACCTGACGCGCTTTGCCCGCGCGGTCGCCGCTGTCCGCGACGGGCGAGGCGAGACCTTGCCCCCTGCTCAGGCCGCCGAACTGCGCCCGCTGTCGGATGAACTCACCCGCCTGATCGCTGCCAATGCAGCACAGGTGGCGCGCGCCCGTGCCCATGCGGGCGATCTGGCCCATGCGCTCAAGACGCCACTGGCCGTTCTGGCCAACCGGGCAGACCCTGAGGATACCGCCCTGATCGACCGGATGGACCGCATCATCCGCTGGCACCTGAAACGCGCCCGCGCAGCAGCAGCGGGGCTGGACCCCACGGCGCATGCGGCCGTAGCCCCAGTGCTAGAGGATGTGGCGTTGGTCCTGACGCCCGAAGCGCGGCGGCGCGGCGTCAAGCTAGAGATCGCGGCCAAAGGCGTGCCAGATTTTCGCGGCGATGCCGAGGATCTGGCCGAGATCGTCGGCGCCTTGACCGAGAATGCAGTGAAATGGGCGCGGTCATCGGTGCGGCTTGCGGCAGCGCCTTGTCTCGATGGCGTTCAGATCAGCATCACAGACGACGGCCCCGGCATTCCCGAGCCCGACCGCGCCCGTCTGCTGGCCCGGGGCGCGCGGCTGGATGAAACTGTGCCGGGCCACGGCCTCGGCCTTGCCATCGCGACAGACCGAGTCGCGGCCTATGGTGGGCGGCTGGACATTGGGCAGTCCGAAGGTGGCGGGCTGGCGGTGACCCTGACATTGCCCGCTCGGGGCTGATGCCGTCCCGCTCTAAAGTATCCTTCAATCCCTGTGCCAGGGTGCAATGCAGATGAATACGAAGGTCCAGTCTGGCCCGTCCTTGCCGCACTGCTGAACTAGCCCCATGAAGATGCCGCGCCGCATCCAAAGACGGGAACGCGCCTATGACTATCGATTTGGCTTTTTCAAACGCCAAGTGTGATACAGGGATGCCCCAAATGCCAATGCAGCCAGCAAGAGCCATGCATCTCCGGATTGCTCCAAATACACGACGCCCGAGTCCGCTTCGTAACACCGGCCTAGGTCGTTAAAACAGCCGCGCCATCTGAAATACTGGGCATAGTAGAAATATCCAAACACCAATGACAGTCCAAGAAGGGCTAAGGCAGCCACCTTTCTGATCATCGAACGCCTCTCAAATCACGGTCGCAAACTATAGCTTCGCCCATTGACGTAAACTTTGCTTGGATCTGGTGCCATTAGGCATAACAAGAACGGTTGTCGCAACCTGCTCGTCAGTGCGAATTATTCTGCCGCACGCCGCTTAGGGCCGCTTCATTCCAGATTGACGTCGCCCAAGCGCGGAGCATGGACCTGTGTTCGTATAAGGAAGGCAGCGGCTGCGCCCGCTACAGCGCCAAACAGGTGAGCCTCCCAAGAGACGCCGGGTTGACCCGGCAGAACGCCCCAGAGAATGTAGCCGTATAGAACTCCGACGAGGAGTGCTGCACCCAGCGTGATCGGCGAGCGATCCACCAAACCACGCGCCACGAGGAAGCCGAACCAGCCGAAGACAAGCCCCGACGCACCGATATGGATGGCGGAGCTTCCAAATAGCCAGACAAGACCGCCGCCGAGGCCGATCACCACGGCGTTCACAGCCAGCAAGGCCCGCGTGGCAGTGGCCACCAGCAACCCTCCCATCACCAATAATGGCGGTGTATTGGCCATCAGATGCGAGAAGCTTCCGTGCAGGAGTGGCATTGCGATGATGCCATCCAACCCGCTGACGTGCCGGGGGATCAGGCCGAAGGCCGGGTTAAAGCCGTAGCCTGTGATCCAGTTGACGACTTGAACCGCCCAGAGCAGCAAGACAAAGGCTGCAAGCGCCTTGGCGCGCCAAAAGAATGCGCCCATGTGATCCCGTTTCCTCATGTCGGCAACAGTAGCTGTCTTCGCAGCACCTTCAACGGCTTTCGTGCGCGGCACAGGCGGACAATTCTGGACTTTTCCTGCCTGACCCACACTGTGTCGGCGTGGGCTCTGGCCACGCCTATCCTTACACTGCGGTTGACCGTCTAGACCAAGACCTCTCTGACAACTGCAAGAACGGCTTCACCGGCGAGCGCGATAACTGTCGACAGACCAGTTACGACAAGACCGCCTGCGGTCATCGAACCGGCAACAAGTGCGCCGTCGCGTTGCAGCATGCCGACGGCGATGCCAAGGATACAAAGTGCTGGCAGCATGTTGCCAAATGGGATTGGCAGCGCAATGACGACGGCAAGAACCAAACAGACCGCTCCGATCACGCGTGTCTGGCCGATCAGCCCGGGCCAACGCGGGCGCGACACGCGCTCCAGCCTATTCAGGGCCTGGCCGATCCGGGTGGATCCCATTTTCAGAAGTCGTAGCGGGACGCGGCGTTCGCTCAGCCAGACAGGCAGGCGCGGTTCGGGGCCGAACAAAAGCATCAGCACAGAGACAAGGATAAGTGGGATGGCGAGAATAGTGCTGAGACCTGCCACGGGCAGCGGAAGCGCCTCTGGCAGGGCAAAGATGAGCAAGATCAACGCATAGGTGCGGGGTCCGGCAAAGCGGGCCACGTCTCCCAATGTCGGGGCGCTTTTGTCGAAGCGGTGGCACAATTGCGCGAACAGCTCAGTAGTGGACTGGGGTGGCGTGCCAAAGTCGTATTGAGGCATGGAATGGCGTCCGGCATTGCTGACAAGAGAAAGCGGGCACATAGCCTGCCGCGAGGATGAAATCATAAACAGCTGCGGGCCCTCATGGGCCCGCAGCGCACCGCAGCGGCGTCAGTCGTAGCGCCGGTCGAACGTAATCACTGTGCCGTCGGCGCGGGTCAGGCTGCGCGCATAGATTTCGCGCGGGAAGACCAGATCGTCATCAACCGAGCCGTTGACGATGACCGTCTCACCGACTTCGGCGGGAACCCAGTTGGGGCCGACATAGATACGGATATCGCCGCTGGCATCGGTGAGGCGGAACTCATCCTCGTCGGTGATCCGTTCGACAATCCCCTGTACGGTGACCATCGTGCCGCGCTGTACATCGGCGATGGGTGTGATCTGACTGGCGAAGGCCGCTTGGGTCGCAAGGGTCACGCTAAGTGCGGCAATGGCAAAGAATTTCATGGATAGCTTCCTTGTTGAAGGGTCAAGAGTTCGGAGATCAGTCGAGAGCCACGATCAGCAGCACCGCGATCGCGGCCGCACCGATTGCCAGCCAGGCCTTGGGCAGACGGATTTCCACCTCGCCTGACAACCATTTGCGGCTCTCCCGC
Organism: Roseovarius mucosus; assembly: GCF_002080415.1. Taxonomy (NCBI): domain Bacteria; kingdom Pseudomonadati; phylum Pseudomonadota; class Alphaproteobacteria; order Rhodobacterales; family Roseobacteraceae; genus Roseovarius; species Roseovarius mucosus. Next base: position 1,651,703 of record NZ_CP020474.1, read on the forward strand.
AGGTCCATCTTCTTCACGTCATTGCCGTCGTTCATTTGTTTGCTCCTCTGCATGTGGATCGCACATCGATCCAATGAGAGCTTAATGAAGCTTGATTCTGACCGCTGACTGACGGCTTGTCAGAATATTGAGGCTTCAAACGTCAAAACGATTTCCAGGCCAGCGCCTTTGGGCTTTTGCACCGCGACTGTGCCACCCTGAGCGCGCTGCAACCGGTCCACGATGGCCAGCCCTAGCCCCGTTCCGCCCGCAACCGCGCCGGGCGCGCGCCAGAAGGGTTGGAATATCCGCTCCCCTGCGTCAGCCGGAAGCCCAGGCCCGTGATCGCGCACCGAAAGGCGCGGGCCTGGGCCAAGGGTAACCTCGACCTCGCCCGGTCCGCCATGCAGTACGGCGTTCTCAACCAGATTTGTTAGCGCCAGCTGCACCGCTTCGTCATTTGCCCTCGCCAGAACCGGCGTATCCGGCAGCGAAAGAGACAGGTCCACCCCCTTGCTATAGGCGAAGGGCGCAAGGGCCGACAGCACCGCCTCTGCCGGTCTGCGCAGATCAAGTGCGCCCTCGGTCGGCGCACTCAGTGCTTCGGTTCTGGATGCCGCCAAAACCTGCTGAACGGTCCGCGCGAGGGCCGCCAGATCAGAGCGCAGCTTGTCGGTTGTTTCGCCCGGCGGCAGCGCGTCCAGCCGGGCGATCAACACAGCCACTGGCGTGCGCAAAGCATGGGCGGCCTCAGCCGCGTGCCGGGTCTCTGCCGCAAGCGCTGATGCCAGCCGGTCGAGTGCGCGTTGCGTGCCATCAATCAGGTCTGCCACCTCTGAGGGAACAGGACCCGACGGGGGGGATGTCACGGCTCCGGGACTTAGCGTTCGTGCCCAAGCGGCAGCACGGCCTACCGGTGCCAGTTCGCGCCGGATCACGAACGCGCTGGCGCCGATCAGCAACAGCGCCATGGGCAGGATCGGCCCCCAAACATGCTGGCGCAGCTCGCTTAAGAAAGCATGGCGCAACAGGTTCTCTGGGTCGGACGTCATGACGAAGACCATCCGCAGACCATCGGTCCGGTCACGGAATTCGTGCCCTGCATAGAGCAATCGGCCCGTAGGCAAATCGACCGCTGTCACCCAGTCGTCGGCATAAAGATCGAGAGCGGATGACGGAATGAGGGCGCGGTTCATGGCGTCAACGACCGTTCCGGTGCGATCCACCAGCGCGAATGCATAGGCTTTTGGATGTTTCGCGAACATTGCCCGTGCCGGGGCATCGGCGGGCAAGCCGCTATCCTCCAAACGTGCCCCTAAACGTTCAGTCACGTCCGCGACGACTTCGGCCTCTAACTCGGCACGGTCGGAGCCATAGTAGGCCCCGACCACGATCATGTTCAGGACAACGATGATGACCGTGATCAGTACCAGACGCCGTATCAGCACCTGTGCCAGCGGACGGTTCGGCCGTGTCATCCACTGCCCTCGCGCGGCAGCATCCAGCCGACACCTCGCACGTTCACAATTGGCACCGGGCAGCCCGCCGTTTCAAGCGCGCGGCGCAGGCGCGACACGGCTGCTTCCAGTGCGTTGGGTGTGACCTCGTCGTCGATCGTGTAGATTGCCTCTTCCAGAACCTTCCGCGACGCGACGCGGCCCGCATTGCGCATCAAATGTTCCAGTACACCCAGCTCGCGACGCCCGAGTATGATCGGTGCATCATTCACGCTGACGCTGCGTGCCGCAGTATCCAGCGCAAGCGCGCCCAATCGAAGAGTGGTGTCTGACCTATCGCCCGGGCGGCGCAATACTGCGCGGGCGCGCGCGACAAGCTCGGGCATCTCCACCGGCTTCACCACATAATCATCTGCGCCGCCATCCAGCCCTGCCAGCCGGTCGGCCAACTGATCGCGCGCGGTCAACACGATGACCGGCACCCGCCCCCCTTTCCGCAGGGTCGGAAGCAGGCGCAGCCCGTCACCATCAGGCAGACCCAGATCCAGCAGCACCAAGCCATAATCCAAGAGACCCGACAATTCGCGCGCATCCGCAGCTGTCGCGGCATGATCCACGGCAAAACCTGACCGTCGCAGCGCATCACAAACGGCCTCGGCCAAAGGGGGGTGGTCTTCGACAAGCAGGACGCGCATCCGGGGACAGCTTTCAGAGTAGAGCCAAGGCGAACGGGGTGTGAATGGAAAATAGAGCACTTCCAACAGAGTGATAGCGAAATGTGACTGCCGTGGTTAGGCGGCGAGGCTGACGGCAGTCTGACAAACTATCCGTCAGCGCCGACTGTCTAAACAAGATCGCGGTGCAACGCCCGACGGGATCAATCAGTGGCCTTTTCCCTTAAATGCGGCGTCTGGCACGGACGAATGACCACCCCGCCAATTGGGCGTTTTGGTCAAACTCGATTTCCTTAGACCTTGTCCGGTGAGGATCGAACCCGTTGAGCTTTGATGGTGGGCGGATCAGATCATGGCATGCCTGCCCCCTTTCCCGGACAGCACGCGGTGCCATCTGTCCACATTCTCTGTAGCGGGACGGCAAAGTTTATGGCCACCGCGACCCTGTCGCGGCGGCGTCCTTTGGGCGCATCAACAGTGCTATTCGCAGCCGTGCAAACTGTTGCTCGGACATCCCGGCTTAGGCTTTAGCCAGACCAGAGGGCTGTACCGGGATGGAATTGTGACCAGGCAAACCAAAAGGCCTGATGACTGCCTTGATCGGCTCCGCGCGCATCGACCGCGCGAATGCCGCCCGCCGTAAGCACAAGGCGGACATTCTCGAACTCAATCTTTTCGCCCCGTTTCAGCGCGATCATGGCCGCGCTGCGCTGGAACGCCACCGGCTTTCCAGAGGCCGCGATGACCCCGATGATATCCTCATGAACCGGAAGGCGCGGGTCGACATCACCCACGGGAAAGATCGGGCCGTTTGCATCACGCCCGTTTCGGAAATCGAAATCCCGGCCCAGCGCCAGCTCCTCGACCAGCACGGTTGTTTCGGGATGCGCGGCGCGCCATGTCCCCCAATCGGTGGTGATCACGCTGGCCTGTTGCAATTTCAGGCCGCGTTTCGCCAAGGGTCCGGTCACGGCATGGCCGAGGAAGGTATCGAAGATCGAAAATGTCCGGACATCGTACATCACCTTGTTCGACCGGATCAGCAGCCCTGAGGTGCGCAGGATTGGCCGTTCGATCCCGGCGGGCAGCCCATCGGTAAAATAGGCCTGTGCGGCACCGCATAAGGTGCAATAGGGAATACCGAGATTGCGACCGCCCAGCGTATCGTTGACCATCTCGCGCACTTCCATGATGCGCCGGGGATAGGCCCGGGCTTCGCCATTCACCTCGATCCCGAATACGATGTCATCATCGTCGAGCCATGTCGCGGCCTTGGCGCTGCTGACTTTGGGGTTATCGGCAGCGGGAATGCAGTTGCACGGCTCGTCCGTCTGCCCAAAGCCCCGGTCGTCGATCAACACGCCGCCCCACGACACCATCCGCCAGTCGATATCACCCTCGACAAAGATCCGCTCCCAGCCGGGCACGGCAGAGGTGAAGATCGTGCGCTTGATCTCCAGATAATCCGGTGGCGCCGGGATATCCCAAGCGATCAGAGTGTTTGTGATGACCTCCCAGTGGTTCTCGGCCGGCGGATCGACCTTTAGCAAGTCGGCTGCGGCGTCTGCGAGAGTGATGTTCAAACTGCTATTGGTGACGAAGCGCATCATGTCGCTGATCAGCCACGCAAGGCGGGGGTCCTCCGATCGCACGATCTCGATCAGAGCGTCGGATTGCGCCTCTTTCCACGACGATTGCGTGAAGCTATCGACAAAGGCTATCTGCATCGCGGCCCGCAATGCCTTTGAGGGCGGGCCAAGCGGAACCTTGGGCGGGGTGCCGAATTCCTTGATCACGTAGTCCGGAAGCGCGCCAGTGGTCTGGGCTGGCGCGTCGTTGGACCATAACAACGACAGCGCCAACAAGGGGGCAAATAACCAGACAAACGATGGATTGCGCAATTTCGATATCATACTGGGCCCTTCCGGTTACCGGCTTCACACAGATCGCTGCTGCAGCAGGACGCCTGACATCTGCCATCCGACATGCCCGATGCGCAGTTCAGAATTGTCGGGCAATATGCTGTGCGTGCCACAAGTGTTGTCGCACTGTCGCGTGGAATTGGCATCTGCACCAATCAAGATTGAATCAAATTTGGGTGATCACGTGGGACAGCGCCGATTCATGATGCGGCCGTGGCGCACCCAAGGCGGAACCACTTGGAAAACGCCCAGAGCCTATGCAGAGCACGCGAACCGCCTCTCTTAGCCCCACGCCGCTTGATCTCCTGCTCCGCGCCGAGGGCATGCGCCCGGTCGACAGCGGCACAGGCGGGCTTCTGCTTGCAATGGCCAAGAGGGGCGACCGAGGTGTTGCAAAGTTCAAGCGCCTCTCGCGTAGCAAGCGAGGGTAGTTCGGTGATCGCCCAACCGGCGCAGCACACGGTTAGTTTGCCGCCGCTTGACGGGTATCAGGCGCTGTCGGCGCTTTTCTCGGGCGTGCTGCCCCCAGCCAAAGAATTCGTCAAAGTTGTAGACATGGCAATTCACTTTACCTAGGGTTACCTGAAGGATAGATTTCCAAGGCCTCTTTTCACACCCGCCTTTTCACCAGAATTATGAGACAAGGCATAGATATGACAGATTCCAGCCCATTTCAGGGTGTTTCCGAATTACGCTCCTGGGTTGCCTCTGGCGGTGTTGTCCGCGCCGGACTTCCTGCCAATTTCATGTCCGAGCTGCTGGCTTCGCTGTCAATTTTCGCCGTCCTCGCCAACAATCTATCGGAAAGTCTTGTCAGGATCGACGCGAGATGGCGCGATATGGGCGGGGACAACATGCTGAAGGCCTCACTCGGCCAGCTTCTCGTGCTTCTCGGCGACACGGTCGCGGAATCGCGGCATGCCACGCAACAGGCGATGAGTGTCAAGGTCGCCGGAAACAAGGTCTTCGGAAGGATTGAGCGCGAAATCGCGACACACGGCAAGCAGATCAGAGAGATGACGGCCGCGATCCAAACCTCTGAAGAGCGGATGGAGGCTGCTGCGAAGGCCGCGAAGGAGGCGAGCGACAAACTGAACGCGGGCGATTACATCCTGCACGGTCTGGAAGCGATCTTTACCTTTGGCCAGGTCGATAAAAACCGCGACAATCTCAACAAGCTCAACACTTCGATTGCAATCCACAAGGGCGAGGCCGCGTCGCAACGCCAGCATCGAGAACTCCTTGGGGTGTACAAGGCCGAGCTTGTCGCGCTGCGCAATGGGGTCGAGCGGGTGCTGACCGTCGACCAGACAATGACACAGTTCCAGAATGACTTGGTGGCCTTGGGCCCCCTGCTTCTTCCGGCCTACCAGCAGATCGAGAAATCCGAGGCTACGTCAAACCTGAAGGTCGCGAACATCCACCTCGAGCGGGCACGTCCAAAGATGGACGCGATGTCGAGATGGATACAGACCCTCGCCATCACTTAGGTAGCCCAGCCTGAACCGAAAGGAACCAGCATGACCGATGACAGCATTGAAACAATCGACTTCACCAAGCCGTTCGAGCCCTTGATGTCGCTCATTGGGCGCGAGGGATCAAACCGGTCAGAGCTTTGGCAGGCTTGGCACTTTCTTCAGGTCTACGCGAACTGGGGTATCCGCTTGCCGACGTCGGAGACGGACTTCAAGGCGATCATGGGTGCCGATGCTCTGAAGTTCGATTTTCTTCCCCCAATGCAAGACGGCAATTCGCTGATCTCGAAAGCCTGCGAAGCGTTCCTCAAGAACGTCTTCTCAGAGGTCATTCAGGTGGGCATGGACCTAAAGGTCTATGCCGAGACAACAGCCGGGGGCGAGGACGGGATGCTGCAAATCATCCTCGACTCGATCGAGGACGGCGATACAGAAACAGCACTTGAACTGCTGACAGATCTTCAAAAGGACGCCAATTCCGCCAGCACGAGGGCGGGCAATGTCAAAGTTGCGCTCGACGCGTTCCGGACGGAGCTTGGCAAGGCATTGGGAAAGCTCGACACCGCGCGCACAAGCCTCGACAGCGATAGCAGCACGAACGAGGAGACGCTCGGTATCCTCGCGGCGGATGCGAACACCGAGGGCTCAATTGCCTACAAACACAAGATGCTGGAAGAGGCGCGGCGGCTGCATACAGAGGCGACAATAGCTGCAGCGACCTCGCCCACTTACATCTGGGTGCTGCCACCCCTTGGCCTGATCGCAACAGGCGTCGTGATGGGCATCTACACGGACAAGGCGATCCAGCGGATGAAGGATATCGAAGAACTGGAGGATTCGATCCAGAAGGAGGGCGCGCATCTGAAACAGGCTCTCGCGGCGCGCAGCGTCTTTAGCCAAGGCTCAAACGGCCTGACGAACGTCATCAGCTATACCGAGGCGGCCTCGGCTAAATGCGGCGTGGTTCAAGAGACATGGAAGGGGATCGCATCGCATATCTCCGAGATGGCGAAATACCTGGAGAACACCACGAGACAATCACCCGATGGCGAGAACGAGGTGAAATCGAAACGCTTGCTGGGTGTGGCCCTGCGCAAGGTCGAGAAAAACTGGCAGACGATGCTGCCCGACCTGAGCGAGTTGATGACTGACAACTACGTCAGCATCGCACCTGGAACAGCAACCGTTGCCGAGGTGTTCAAAAAGCTCGGCGGCTGAAGCGTGGGGCCCCTCGCGGGCCCGCACACCCCTTCCAGCACACAAGGCGGAGAAAGTCTTTCGATGAAACACAATTGGGCCGAGCTTTATTCCGCCAAGACCATCCAGCGTTGGCACCTGCCTGAATACCAGCACCTCAACCCAGACTATGGAGAGTTCCGCGCGCCGCTGTTGCGTTGGAGCGAGATCGACGCAAGCATTAAAGACGCCGACAAGCTGGCGATGCTGGTGATCTGCTGCGACGTTCTGGTCCTCGATAAGGCACCGACGTTGCGCTGCCCGACTTTCATCTTTGCGCGTGTGATCGAGATCGGGGCGAAGGCCGACCTGACCTTCGACCTGAGCGACGGTGCTAAACTGTCTTTCATCATCGCGGCGCAACGCATCGTCGATGCCGCCACGGGCGAGCCCGCCACACTGACGCTTGCGACCGTCAGTCTCGACGCTGGCGGCGATCTTGTCGAGGCCGAGACGCATATTGTCGCCGACGGCAGCACAACTGCCTATGTGATGGAACGCGGTGAAGAACGCGCGACAAAGGTTGCCGCCTCGGCGGCTGCGCTCGACTTTCTTGCGCCCGGCGAGCCGCTGGCAGTAATGCTGACGACGACGTTCCAGATCGCGTGCCTGCTCTCGACCGAAGAGCCGCGCCTTGCGGCGGACCAAGTCATGTGGGTTGCAGCCCTGACGGCGCGCCACCCAACCTCGCACATGCTGTCATCGGATTGTCACGCGCTTTACAAGACGTTGATTCAGTTAATGGACATCGGTGCTGGCGCGCTTCTTGTTCCGCACCTTGACCATGAGATCTACGCCGAAAAATCCAAGGCCTGCCTTGCTCTGCTGCACCAGCGCGTGCAGCGCTACGACGCTCTGGTCGAGAAGGCGAGGACCGACGAGCACTGGCGCGACCAGGTGGCGATTACTATCGCAGATAAGCAGAACGAGGCCGAGCTCGCCGCGAACCTACGCGCGCAGACCGAGGCAACCTGCGAGCAGATGCGCAAAGCGCGCCAGATCGCGGCGGCGAACCTTCTGGAATGCCAGACCGATCTGAGCGATCTGATGGTGGACTTCCAGCGCGGCATCAAGAACTGGCAGCGCGACGAGACGATCAAGGCGTCGATCGAGATATTCACCGGTGTGGTGGATTTGGTTCAACAAGTCGGGACGATTGTCGCCTCGGGCGGAACGCTCGCGGCCATCCCCGTCATCGACAATATCAAGATGTTGGCAGGTATGTCGGTAGACCTGTCAACGCGCGCGGCGAAAAGTGACAAGTTCGAGGACGTCATCGATATCAGTTGGCTGTTCGAAGACAACGACGATGGCGATCCCCCGGAATATACGGCCGAGAACGCCAAGGAAGACGTCATTTCGTATTTCGAGACACGCAAAGCGGATCGGGAAGCGGCGCAGAAGGAGAAATCGCGCCAGGACAAGATCAAGAAAGGGGCTGCCGATCTCAAGAAGGCCGGAATCTCGGCTGGCAAGGATGTAAAGGGCATCTACGACGGCATCATGCGCATCGTCGACATTGCGGAGAAGGCGAAGAAGCTCGAGCAGCAAAGCGAGGACTTTCTGGTTAAGGCCGCAGCCCAAGTGAAGACGTCCTTCGGGGCGATAGCGCCCATCGGACTCGACGTTGTGACCGGGGGTGAAGACGGCTGGGCGCAGACCGAGCTGGGCCTTGAGGAGATGTTCGACAAGATCAGCGACATGATGGACAAGCTCGGCGGCGGACGCGCCTACCGGCTGGCGCTCAGGCGGCTGGTGCTGCATGGCCGTACGATGAGCCAGACGCGCCTCGCGCTCGCCAAGGCCAACAACGACCTCGCGGACGCGATCCTGCGCGAGCGGGCGGCGCAGGCCTCGCGGCGGATCTACGATGGCTACCTGCGCGATCTTTCGCAGTCGCGGGCGCGCGATACGGCGTTGCGGCAACTTGCCTTCGGGCGCGTGCTCGACAGCAAGCGCAGCGTCTACTTGGCAATGGAAGCCTTCATGCGGGCGGCCAGCTACTTCACGCTGCGTCCGATCGACCGGTCAGTTCTGCCCCGGATCACCGACAGCGTCGACGCGTTCTCCGAAGCGGTGATGACCCATACGGGAACCTGGGTCACCAGCATTGCACTTGGCCGGTCGCCAGGGCCGATGGATGTCTGGCTAGACGTCGATTTGACTTTGGCGGCCGGTGCGGCCGACGATCCAGACATGGTCGTCGCGCAAGGCGATGCCAGAGCCACGGACGAGACGCAGGCCGACGGCGATGACGGCCCCCCTGCGTTGGCGATCATGCGAAGCGCTGATGGCTCCGTCAATGTAACGATCCCAACCGATCACCCACGGTTCAACCGTTGGTACAGGGTTCGGCTCGACGCTGTGCGGGTCTATGCAGACGGGGTGCACTCTGACGGCGATCTCTGGATCGACATCCAGACAGACGGCACCTACCTCGACAAGACGCCCTCCGGTGGCACGGCGCGATTTGTGACCCAGCCCTTTATGCGCGCCTTCGTTTACAACCCGCTGGATGTGGCGGCGATGCCCACTGGCGACAGCGCAACAACCGGGCGCTTTGCCGAGGATTTCTTCAAGCCGACACCCTTTGCGACCTGGCGTTTCACGATTTCCCGGCAGGACGGTCGAAACCTCGATCTGCGCGCGTTGACGAAGCTGCGCTTGAACCTGAGGGGAAGCGTCATGTCATGAGCCGCGCCGTTCCGCGCCCTACCCAGCCGCTGCGTCGATGAAGTGTCCTGCCGGTGCAATTGTTGCCATGTCCCCCTAAAATAAAACCACTACTTTGATGTTTGCCCGTATGCCGTTCCCCACAGTTGCCCGTCCTCGTTCCAGCTTGCGGAGAAGGTTTCTGCGTGGACGACCTTAGAGCACAGAAAATTGCTGGAAGAATTACGTGAGAGGTAGCATTTTCCTGTTTCGCTCAGAAGATTGCCTGCCTTAACGCTGGTTGTGGTACCTTCAACCTGTCTGCCTTCACGTGCCGCCCGCCCCGAGCTGGTGTAGAGTTTCATTCTTTGCAACCCTTGCACCTCAAACCAACGTTTTGCAGCTATGGGGTTTCCGAGGCTCGAGAAAATTCGGAAAAGGCAGACCGTGATGACGGCTTCGGATCGCATCTTGCGCCAGTCGATCTGCGTCAGGTCTGGAGCGTCGTTGCGTTTCTCGGCAGGCACCAGACAATCCCGAACATGACCAAACCGCGCTGCTGCCAAACGGTCAGCATGTTTGATCGGTGGGTTGCCGTAAACCTTGTAAGGATCAGATTTCTCTGTGGCCAGATGGGCGTACTTGATCGTGCAACTGCCCGTGGATCGACATTGCACCCTAGTGTCTTTTTCTGAAGCGACCGTCGCGGTCAGGAGAGCGAGTGCTGTGAAGGGCTAAGCAAAGACATCAATTTTCATCAACAATTCCCAAACAACGCTCAAAAAGACTGACGTCCTTCGCCTAGACAATCAAGGGTTGCTACATACAGCGAGTAAAGTAAGGAAATACTGCCAGAGCCGAACAGTGACGGTGATGCTGGTGAGGCGATCCGTGGCCTGATCGACAAGATCGTGGTCACGCCTGTGCCCACGGGCGGCAAGCGCATGGAGCCGCAGCTGGACCTGCACGGCGCACTTGCGGGCATTCTGGCATTCTGGCATTGAGCCTTGGGGGTGCGGGGAAGTCCGGACAGCAAAAAACCTCCCTTGAACAGGAGATTATGCAAAGTATTGTATTTTTGTTGCGGGAGGGCGCAGCCGCCGTAACCTACCTGTTTTGACCTGTGCGGTCTGACCAAAAAATCGCAATCGGGGCGGACAGCGGCCGCTCGCGGGTAGAGCGGCACCAAGGCGAAGTCGGCAGAACCCGCAAGTCGATGGTGTCACATTGTTGACAGAAACACCACATAAGTTCCCCGTTCATGTTGGAATGCAGTGTCCGAAAATGATCCATATCCTTGTATCTGGCCTTGTGCTATTCATCTCGATCTTTCTTTCATGGGCTCTTTTCCTCACACTGCGCCAGTCGAAGGCGGAGGCGGTGATTAAGCGCGAGCTGAAATCTCTTGAATTGGCGCCGCGTCAGATCTACGCCGATGGCGTGATTGTTATAACAAATAGAATTCCGGTATTCACAGGCGGTCGCCTGAAGACGAGGGTCGGATCTGAAACGAGCCTGGAAGCGGACCCTCTGGTGGCGCTCTTCTTGTTCGTGAACGAGTTGGGTGCCGATGCTCTTGATGGACTGACACTGGATGTGTTCCTGCGCGACCACATGAAGTCCCTGACGATCAAAAAACTGGGTCGCTTGGAGTTTTTCGTGGCAGCTGCCGAATTCGGGGACGTCGAATTCCAAAAAGCACGCCGCATCATGATCCGCAAACAGCGGGAGGCGGCCGATGCAATCCGGTCGAACTGGCGAGGGCAGGTTTCTCGGCGGGTCAAGACGATTGAGCAAGCCGCCACAGAACGGGACAGCATGATGGATCAGAAGCAAAGATGGTCGCAAGAGCGCGTTAGCCCGGTGGCAGATGCCGCTTTGACGGATTGGCTGCGCATGCAAGGCCCTGACATGTGGCATGAGGTCTGCATCACTGTCGCGTGGACGGAAAGCGGCGCGGCCGGGCTTGTGCCGTTTGTGGAATGGCTTGTGGAACAACCCGACCTTGACCGCGCGTCAGCGCTTTTGCTGCTGGCCAAGGCGGTTCTCGATGCGATCGATAGCGAACGCTATGAACAACATAACTGCGCGCGGAACCAAGCCTGGATGAAGATAATTCACGATAGGATTCTAGCGCAAAGCGACAGCCCCATGCGTTTTTCAATACCCCAAGCGGCAAAAGCTGATGTGGAGGCATTTTTCAGCTGTGGGACTAAGCTCGGATGGCCAGTCCCGGAGACCGATCTCGACCCGGCCGGGGTAAAAGCGCATCAAGCCGCATATACGCTTGTCAAAAATAGGCCGGTAGAGAGCTTCGCAGCATGGAAGGCGCGCGTTTTGACTTGAAGTGAAACAACTGTCCTGCTGCCGCATAGGTGAAGAGCGGAGTTAGTCAGAATAACGCCGGCCATTGACGCGCGATACTGTGGAAAACCTGGGTGCCAGTAGCCAGTTCAGTGGCGCTGCAATGCGACATGCTACCCGCGATGAACGGCCGCTCAGGGCCGGGCCCGTCGAACCACAGGTCGCCTTCACAAGGGGCGGAAACTGGTCATTCGCTACGTCAGACACGAACGGCAGAGAAGCGCAAAAGGTGGATTGCAGTCGTGCGCTTGAATCGCAATCTAACATTGGACGGCGGGAAGAGCGGCCCTTGACGCAGCAACAGTGAAAAGCCTTGAACCACGACCGCGATCATTTGGGATTTGCCGGGGCGGAGTGCAGGCTAGATATGCGCCATCGGAATTCTACGCTCATGCCTGAACGGCGCTCAATCAGCGTTAGCATTTCTAACGTAGCAGCAATTCCTTCGCCAATTCCGCTGCCCGCGCATAGCCGATCTCTGGAACCATTGCGGTCACGCGGGCCGTCGACCGGTCAAGATGGGCGCGGCAAGTTTCGGGGTTAGCTGTCAGTCCATCCACACAAAGCTGGGCCAGCGCCGTGGCACCCCGGGGAAGAAGTGTCAGCGCCGTGAGCAGGTTATAGGCGATGACCGGCTCAAAGGCATTGAGTTGCAACTGTCCGGCTTCGGCGGCCATTGTCACTGTCAGATCAGCCCCAAGCACCTGAAAGGCGATCTGATTGACCATCTCGGGGATGACTGGGTTCACCTTGCCGGGCATGATTGAGGATCCTGGCTGCATCGCGGGCAAGCTGATCTCTCCCAGCCCACCTCGCGGGCCCGACGACAACAGCCTAAGGTCATTGGCGATCTTCGACAGCTTTGTCGCCGTGCGTTTCAAGAGCCCCGAGAAGAGAACGAAAGCGCCGGTGTCCCACGAGCTTTCGATCAGGTCCTGAGCCGGGGTCAGCGGCAGGCCCGTCAGCCGCGCCAATTCAGGAACCACCGCAGCGCGATAGGACTCCGGTGCCAACAGGCCGGTGCCTATGGCCGTGCCGCCGAGATTGACCTCTGCGAACAGCCGAGGAATTTCGTCCAGCCGCTCGACATCTTCGCGCAGCGTGTTGGCAAAGGCGTTGAATTCTTGCCCAAGGGTCATTGGGACGGCATCCTGCAGCTGGGTGCGGCCCAGCTTTTCGATCCCCGCAAATTCGGTGCCCTTGGCCGCGAACGCCTCTGCAAGACCGGTCAGCGCAGTTTGTAGGCCGACCGTCTCGGCCATCAACGCCAGCCTGATCGCTGTCGGATAAACGTCGTTGGTGGATTGGCACAGGTTCACATGGTCATTCGGGTGCAAGACATGATACGCGCCGCGCGGATGCCCCAGGATTTCCAAAGCCCGGTTGGCCAGAACTTCGTTCATATTCATGTTCGATGACGTCCCGGCACCTCCCTGCAGGACATCGACGGGAAAATGCGCCACATGCGTGCCCCCGATCACCTCATCGGCGGCCTGCATGATGGCGCGGGCAAGCGCCGGGTCCAGCCGCCTCTGAGACCCGTTTACGGCTGCCGCAGCCCGCTTGACCTGTGCAAGCGCCCGGATCAGCGACGGGAAATGGCTGATGGGAATGCCGCTGGCGCGAAAGTTCTCGACTGCGCGCTGGGTTTGTGCGCCCCAGAGCGCGTGATCGGGGATATTGATACTCCCCAGCGAATCCTTGTCCTGCCGCATCATGCGCCTGTCGAATGGTGGAGCCAGAGCCGGACAAAGGCTGCCTCTGCAGTGTCCAGACCGCCGTTCTGTACACCAGCCCCCCAAAGGGCGGCCCCTGCCGCATAGGCACCGGGGACAAGGCCCCCGGCCTCACAGGCAGAAACGGCCCGTAAGGCACATCCACGTTGATGGGCCTCTGACAACGCCCGATAAAGCGCCGGATCGGGCGGTGCGGTTCCCGCGCCAAAAACCCGCAGCACACAGCCGTCAAGTTCGGACAAGGCAGCTGCGACCATCGCTGCCGGAATGCCCGGCGTCAGGGTCAGGATGCCAATTCGGGCCGCGCCGAACCGGCGGGCTGGAGGCAGAGACAGGGGTGCCTGCGGCACGGCGCGAAAGCTGTCGGCCCCGTGGCTGTCATGTTTCACCAAGCCCGCAGCAGGGATCAAGCGGTTGGCAAAGGCCAACCAGACGCCGGGGCCGGGTTGTGCCGACAATGCCAAATCAAGGTTCGCTTCGGCATCGCCGCCGGTGCCCAGCGGGGCCATCGCACCGCACAGGATGACCGGCGCATCCCGACCGGCCAGCGCTTGGGACAGCGCCGCGCCGGTATAGGCCATGGTGTCGGTGCCATGGGTCACGATGACTGGATCGTCAGCGGTCTCAATCAGGTCAAGCAGGCGGTTCCAGTCTGCCGCGCCAATGGCTGCGCTGTCGACCAGCGGATCAAGGACCGTGACCCGCGCCCGTTCGCCCACAGCCGCCTCGACCAACTTCATTGCGGGGACAAGGCCTTGCGGCGACGGCACCATGCCGATCGTGCCGCCAGTGTGTATCAAACGCATCAGCCCACCCAGAATGCTTTTTGCAGGTCGCCGAATTCGGATGGCGGGCCTTCGAATTTGTTGCGGCCCAGTTCGAGGACATAGACGTAATCGGCGATGCGCAGGGCGTGGCGGATTTCCTGATCGACCAGAAGGATGCCCAGATTGTCACGGTCGCGGAGATCGCGCAGCATTTGATAGACCTCTTCGGCATAGGTCTTGGACAGGCCCGCTGTGGGTTCGTCGACCAAAAGGACCTTTGGATTGCCCATCAGGGTGCGGCCGATCTCGATCATGCGTTGCTGCCCGCCCGAAAGCTGCCCCGACGGCTGGCGGCGCTTTTCCTTCAGCACCGGAAAGCGGCTGTATTGTTCGTCCAGCTTTTCCGCAATCCGGGCCTTGTCGCGGCGAAAGGTCCATGCGCCCAGCAGCAGGTTTTCCTCGACCGTCATTTCGCGGAAGATGCCGGGGTGCTGCGGGATATAGGCAAGGCCAAGGTTGATCCGTTCATGCGTCGGCACGTCGATCAGCGGCTGACCATTCAGATGGATTGTGCCGCCATTGGGGCGCAGAAAGCCATAGATTGCCTTGAGCGAGGTGGATTTGCCCACACCATTCGCGCCAAGGATGGTAAAGATCTGCCCCGGTTTCACATCAAGGTTCAGCGATGACAGGATGTTGAGGTCGCGGTAATAGCCCACGTCCATATTGCGCACTTCAAGCATGGGTTGCCTCCTGCGTCAGCAGGCCGGTGCCCGACATGTCTTCCTCGACCCCCAGATAGGCGTCGATCACGGCAGGATCATTCTTGACGATGGCGGGTGGCCCATCGGCGATCAGGTCGCCGAAGTTCAGCACCAGCAAGCGACGGCAGAGGGTAAAGATCGATTCCATCTGGTGCGAGATCAGGATGATCGCCTTGCCCTCGCCATTCACCCGCTCGATCCATTTGTAGATCGTGGCCATCAGGCTGGGATGCACGCCTGCAAAGGGTTCGTCCAGGATGTAGACATCCGGGTTCAGCATCAGCAGGCGTCCCAGTTCCAGCAGCTTCTGCTGCCCGCCCGATAGCGCGCGGCCATATTCGTTGCGCAGGTGGTCGATCGTCAGAAAGGCAAGGATTTCGTTGGCCTTTTCCTCCATCTCCTTGTGGTTTACCCGCGCATCCATGGCCATGGCGGGAACGTACAGATTTTCCAGCACGGTCATCCGCCGAAAGGCGCGCGTCACCTGAAAGGTACGCCCCAGCCCGGCGCGGGCGATTTCATAGGGGTGCAGCGGATCGATCCTTGTGCCGTTCAGGCGGATCGTGCCGCCGTCAGGCTTGATCGCGCCGTCCAGCACATTGGTCAGCGTCGTCTTGCCCGCACCGTTGGGGCCGATCAGGCCGACCAGTTCCGGCCCTTCGATGCGAAAGCTGACGCCTTTCAACACGCGATGGCTGCCGAATGTCTTGGTTATGTCTTTGACGTCAAGGGTGATCATTTCGCCTCCTCCGCTGCGCGCCGCTTGGCGACGGTTTCCGCGCCCACACCGCGCCTTTCGATCCACATCAACGCCCCTTGGATCACGCCATTGCGCAAGAACCGCAGGGTCAGCATCAAAAGCAGGCCAAAGAACACCAGCCGCCATGTCGTCATGTCGATCTCAAGGCCCAGAATGGTGAAATCGGTGCGCAGGAATTCCAGCGCGAAAGAGATCAGGATCGCGCCGACGGCTGCGGCCACCACGTTCTCAAGCCCGCCGATAACCGCCATGGCGATGACCAGCGACATTTGCAAAAGGACGATGGTGTTTGGGGTGATGAGGCCAACATAATGCCCCTGCACCGCCCCCGCCGTGGCCGCGATGGCGGCGGTCAGGACAAAGACCGCGCGTTTCCATTTGACCGTATCGACGCCAAGCGCCTCGGCCGCATCTTCATCCTCGCGCAGCGAGCGCAGGAACAGCCCGATGCACGACCGCGCGACCCATAAAAGCAGCGCAAGCGTCCCAAGGAACAGTGCCAGCATGACGTAATAGGCGGGCAGCTTGGCCGCGGGGCCATAGGTCGTGCCAAGGATAG
The DNA here is from genome assembly GCF_002080415.1 of Roseovarius mucosus. Classification (NCBI taxonomy): domain Bacteria; kingdom Pseudomonadati; phylum Pseudomonadota; class Alphaproteobacteria; order Rhodobacterales; family Roseobacteraceae; genus Roseovarius; species Roseovarius mucosus. Next base: position 1,668,048 of record NZ_CP020474.1, read on the forward strand.
TGATGCCATCGGGGAACAGCGGCGACATCGGCATGCCGGCCTGCCCACGGGTCAGCCAGATTTCCGCCGACAGGACCGCACGCAGGATTTCAGACAGCCCCACGGTGAACAGCGCCAGATAGGCCGCCCGCAGGCGCAGCACCAACGTGCCGATCAACCAACCCGCCCCACCACCGACGATGGCCCCAAAGGCGATTTGCAGGATCAGGGGAAAGCGGCTGACGGTTGCGCCCTCGGGCCATGTCGCGCGGGCGGCGGTCAGGCAGGCCGCAGCATCGCCGGTGCCCGATGGGGGTAGAAAAACGATGTTGGTGCCCAGAAAGCCGAATTCCGTGCAGGTGCCCGTCGGCAGAGACGTCAGAAAGACGTAGTTGTCCAGAATGCCCGCGCCGTAAGCCCCCAGTGCCATGAAGGCGAGATGGGCAAAGGAAAACTGGCCGCCATAGCCCGCCAGCAAGGCCCAACTAGACGCAAGGACGGCGTAGTAAAAGGCCGTGATCCACAGATGCATCACGAAGTCATAATTGCCTGCGGAATAGACCAGCGGGAACAGCACCAGAAGGGCCGCCGCGACATATCCGGCAATTTTGGGGGCATGGGAAATCATGCTTTCCTCCCGAAAAGACCCTGCGGGCGCAAAAGAAGGACAAGGGTCAGGATGATCATGCCATAGGCTGGCAGATAGGCCGCGGCCCGGGTCGGGTCAGGCACGCAGCCCGCGCCTGCCGCCTCGACCAGACCAAGGATCAACCCGCCGATAAAGGCTCCGGGCAAAGATCCAAGACCGCCCAGCACGATGATGACAAAGGCGCGCAACGCCGGGATGGCACCCGTTTGGGGCAGCCAGGAAAAGGCCTGCACCAGCACCGCACCCGCCAGCCCCGCCAGCATGCAACCCAACCCGAAGGCCAGCATGTTCATGCGCCCCGGATTGATGCCCGCGACCGCCGCCGCTTGCCTGTCCTGCGCGGTTGCCCGCAAGGCGCGGCCCGTCCAAGTGTTGTACAAGAACCAGATCAGCGCCAGCAGCATCACGACCGACAGGATCGCCGCCGTCAGGCGCGGAGTGGAAATCGAGATGGTGTCGAACAGCTCGATGTTGGAGCGGGTGGTTTCGATAATCGGCGCGCCTGCGGGCCATTCGCTGCGCGGCAGTTCGAAAAAGGGCGAGGCCTTGACAGGGTTTGCACCCGAAAGCCCCTGCACCAGATACTGCAGGAAAAAGGCCAGACCGAATGTGACTAGGATCGCGTATTCATTCGGGCGCTCGACCTTTCCTGCATAGATCGGCGTGAAAAAGGCCCGCTCGAACGCCGCACCGATGCCAAAGGTGACCGCACAGGCCGCAATCACGGCGGCAATAGGTCCAAGGCCGGGTGCCCAGACTTCGGTCATGTAGTAGACCACCATGCCGCCGATCATGTAGAATTCGCCATGCGAAAAGCTGACGATGCCGATGATCGAAAAGATCAGCGCCAGACCCAGCGCCATCAGCCCATAGATCGTGCCCATGATCAGCCCGTTCACCAATTGCGAGGTGACAAAGGCCCCCGAGGTGAAACAGACATTATCGGGGTCAGCCGCCCGAAAGGCGAACAGAAACACCGCTACCACTGCGATCCATGGCAGAGCCTGCCACGCGCGGGTTAGTGTCGGGGTCCGCAGGTAAAGCGGGACAAGGCCGAAAGGCCCCGTCGCCGCCCCGACCGCCACGCCGACCGTGCGGGCGGCGGTCACATCCAGATCGCGGGCCAGATAGGCGCGGTGGATGACCGCCCCGCCGATTGCGCCCCAAAGGACCATCCAGAGAATGGCCAAGGAAAAGAACCCCGGATGGTCCATCTGCTCGCCCCTCTTACTGCTGCACAGAGGCAGGCCAGATCGGCTCGCCCGTCTTGTAGACTGGTGGGAAGACATTGGGCGCATCGGCGGCCAGTTGTCCCGGTGCTTGGTATTGAACCATGGTCACAGCCGGGTTCGGGAACTGATGCCAGAAATAGTCTGGAACTCCGGCAGTGGCGGGCGGGTTGGCCGAGTTGTAGGGGAAGGTAATCTCGCCCAGAACGCCCTGATAGGTTATGTTCTCTAGCGCGGTGACGATGGCGTCGCCCTCTGTGGACCCGGCAATCTTCATGGCCTCTGCAAGGATCATGATCGAGTCATACGCCTCCATCGCGTAGGACTCGGCTGCCGATTTGCCGGTCTTGGCGGTGTAGGCCGCGACAAAGGCATTGGTCTTGTCATTGTACAGTGCGCGCGGCAGACCAACGGCATTGACAAAGCACAGGTTGCCATCAGGCACGTTCTGCCAGAAGGCCCCGGATTCCAGCGCCGCCTGATCGCAGGTGGTGGGCAGATCCTGCGGGCCAATCCCGGCCTCGGCGGATTGTTGGGTAAAGTTGTAGCTTGCCTCGCCCGTCAAGAGCTGGATGATCATATCCGGGTCTTCGGCCTTGATTCGCTCGATGATCCCAGAAAAATCCTGCGTCCCGATATCGACGGTATAGACCGACGAGGCGATGCCCGCCTTGTCCAGCCCCGCTTTGGTCTGTTCCGACGCGGGCAGGCCGTAGTCGGTGTTTTCGGCCACCATCACCACTTTTTTCACCCCAGGCACCGTGGCGGCAAAGCTCGAGAAGATTGCGGCGACTTCGGATGACAAGGGCGCAATGCGGAAGATGTGTTTCAGTCCGGCGCCGGTGATCCCGTCGTTCCAAGTCTCGGCATAGACCACGGGAATGCCCGCAGCATCGGCCACTTCCATATTTGCAAGCCCGACAGACGAATGATAGCCGCCGCCCACGGCGACAACCTGATCTTGGGCAATCAGGCGTTCCATCACGGCGCGACCACGTTCGGGCAACCCTTCGTCATCGGCCACGACAACCTGCACCTCACACCCCAGCACGCCCCCGGCTGCATTGATGTCGGCTTCGGCGATAGCCATGGCATCCCGCATCGCCTCGCCGCCAGTGACAGCACCAGGTGCCGACAAAGGAGCGGTGGCACCGATCTTGATTGGGCAGGCGGCCTGGGCGCTTGCGGCGCCCGCTGCAAGCGCAAGAGCGCTTGCCGTCAGAAGCAGTTTCTTCATACGTCGTTCTCCTGTTGAGCGGGTTAAATGACAGCGCAGTCCCTTCCCGCAAGGGAGCGCGCAACAAGCGCGTCAGCGACCAGATCGGTCACATCGACGAGCGTTTTCGAAGTTGAAACATCGGCGATCAGCGGCAGTTCGGTGCAGGCCAAAAGCAGGGTCTCGGCCTGCATCGCCTCAACAATCCGGGCAAAGCGCGGCCGCAGATCCGGATCGGCCGAGCCAAGCCGCTTCACGTCATGGATCAGATCCTGCAATACGGCGCGGTCGGCGGGGGTTTCGATTTCGACCAGCCCGGCAAGGTCTCGATAGGCCGACCATGCGCCCATTTCGGTCACAGGTGCCGCGCCCAAAAGGCCAATGCGACGAAGTCCAGAACTGGCAACCCAATCGGCGACCACGCCGGGGAAGCTGACGAATTCCGCCGGCAACTCAAGGCTGGCAATACGGGGGGCAAACCAGTTCAACGTGTTACAGGCGATTGCCCATGCGTCCGACTGCCCCGCGATGCGGGTGGCTGTGCTTTGCATCGCGTCCCAAACCGTGCCTTCATTGGCCGCAAGGTCCATCGACAGTCCAAGCTGTGGTTCGGACAACACAACCACGCGCGGCGCATCCAGATCGCCCCGGAAAGCAGGCCCCAGAGCGGCAGCGTTGCGACGCAGGATCTTGGCCCAAAGGTCAATTCCTGCTTCGGGGCCCGAGCCCGCGACAATCCCAATTGTGGCGCGACACGCCGCGACGCGGGCAGTTCTGTCCATGAATCACATCCCCGAGGGTTGGGGTCTGATGCCCCTTGATGCACAGACTGGGGTCAGGCCATGCCGCTTGACAATTTCGCAAATCGTTGCATTTTGGTGCATTGCGGTGCAGAAACAGGGCCAATTAGCATCATGTCCGACCTGTCTACAAATCTGCGCCTGCTGTGCAGCTATCGACCGTCCATCTCGACGGTGGCCCGGGATATCGGGTTGAACCGCAGTCAGCTTAATCGCTATCTGGCGGGAAGTTCCTCTCCACGCACCGCGCTTTTGCGGCGGATTTGCGATTACTTCGGTGTAGAGGAATATGAGATCCGGCTGCCACCGCCCGATTTTGCGGCCATCGTGAAGTTGCGCGGCCTGTCGTCGGACAATTTTTCACGCGTTTTGCGGATGCATTTCGACCGCATTCTTGCGCGCAATGACCCCCGCATCTTTCAGCTTTCGGGAAGCTTCTTCGAATATTACTGGTCGATGTCTACGCCGGGGATGGTCATTCGTTCGCTGGTGAGTTTTGCACCCGAGGGAGAGCATCTGTTCTACAGCCGTCTTGAGCGTATCGGCGACCCCAAGACCGTCGTCACCCGACATTTCCGCTATCAGGGCCTTGCCCTTATGACGGGCGACAGGGTGTTCATGAACGATTATGAAACCGGCGCCGGGATCGAGGTGACGCAGACCGTGCTCTACCCCGACTACAGCTTTCGCTGGCGGGTGCTGCACGGGGTGAAGGTCGGCGTCTCGGCCAATCGCGATCACGTGCCATGCGCCGTGCGCACGTATCTGGAGCGCACGCCGCCCCGCGCGAGCCTGATTGCCAACCTGCGCCGGGTCGGGCTCTTGGCCCCGGATGATCCTGATCTTCCTGGACATATTCTGCCGATGATCGACAACCGTACTTCGGGGCCCTTCGGGTTTCAGGCGCATAACCCCTCGGTCCCGTAGGTTTATCCGTCGCCTTTCCACTATCGGTGCCAAAGAGCGTGGACAAAGAAGTGCCGAAGGTTCTTTTGGCCCATGCCCGATCAGTGATCAGTGCGGGAGGCCTTCAGGGGCGCAGCTCTCACGTCGAGCGGCTGGTATGGGGGAAGGCGAGAGAAACACATCTCGGGTTCGAGCGGCCGCTCAGGGCTGGAAGCGGTTAAGCGGCGCGGACTCGGACCGACGATGTTAACGGTGACGTCCTCCATTTGGGGCACGCTGCGTTGCCGCTTGGCTGATTGCGGGCCCTATATCTGCTTCCCAAGGATCACCGGACGGGGTAGGCAGTCCGATCCTTGAAGGTTTGGGAAAGATCATGGCGCAGAATGCCACCATTTACAAAATTGAACTGTCGGTCTCTGACATGGATCGCCACTATTACGAGACCCATAAACTGACCGTTGCAAAACACCCCTCGGAGACGGACGAGCGACTGATGGTGCGCATCGTCGCCTTCGCGCTGAATGCCCACGAGCATCTGGAAATGACCAAGGGACTTTCGACGGACGACGAGCCTGACATCTGGCAGAAGAGTCTGAGTGGCGAGATCAATTTGTGCGTGGCACTTGGGCTTCCAAGCGAGAAAGTCATGCGGCAGTCCTGCAACAAGGCCGCAAAGGTGATTGTCTACCCCTATGGCGGCAGAATTGCCGAAATGTGGTGGGACAAGGTCAAGAACGGCACCACTCGTTTCGACAATCTCCGTGTCGTCAATTTCTCGGAGGCCGATACGGCCACATTGGCAAAACTGGCCAACCGCGCGATGAAACTCCAGGTCAATATTCAGGACGGGGATGTAATGGTCAGCGTCGATGATCGTGTCGTCTACGTCACGCCCGACACATGGAAGGACGTAACATAGGTTGCCGTAACTGTCGCATACTGGACCGGAGGCGCCCGAATTGAACACAGTTAACTCCAGCGCGCCAATGTCCGCACCGGGTAAGCTGCACCACAGCGCCGATCACGGTGACAGACGGCGGCTTTGGGCCCAGGCTGTGTGGAAACTCTCGCGCTACGAGCGGCTTGCGATGTGTTGGTTTCGTAGCAGGCCTTTTGGCCTGATCGGGTTCATGCAATCCGCCGGTGGCGCGGATATTGCGCCGATGAGGGCAGTTTGGCCGGTTTGGGGGAGCAATGTTTCCCCTTTCAGGCCGGCATCGCCGCCATCAGACGCTTGATCCCGACCAAGGCAACCATGCACTTGATGTTGTAGGCTAGCACGTTCAGCGCCATCTCGGTGCGCACGTTTTTCAGGCGGCGCATCAGGAAATGGGTTGTCCTCATCCAGGCCTTGATCGTCCCGAAAGGATGCTCGACCGTGCTGCGGCGCAGGGTGACGTTGCCCCCTGCATCTAATCCAGTTTGAGATAGACTCTGGCCCAACCGAAAGGACCAGAGATGAAGCGCAGCAGATTTACCGAAGATCAGATCATTGGCGTCCTGAAAGAGCATGAGGCTGGTATTTCCGTGGCCGATCTGTGCCGCAAGCACGGTGTCAGCGATGCAATTGTCTATAAATGGAAAGCCAAGTATGGCGGCATGGATGTCAGTGAGGCGAAGCGTCTGAAGGCGCTTGAGGATGAGAACGGGAAGCTGAAGAAGCTGCTCGCCGACGCCATGTTGGACAACTCGGCTCTGAAAGACTTGCTCGAAAAAAAATGGTGACGCCCGCTGCGAAGCGGCAAGCGGTCGCGCATCTTGTGGAAGGCCACGGGATGAGCGAACGGCGGGCGTGTCGCGTCATCGGCTGCTGCAGGATGACAATGCGCTATGAGGCGATCCGGCAGGATGATCCCGCGCTGCGGGAGAGGCTGAAGGAACTGGCACGAGTTCGCCGCAGGTTCGGCTATCGGCGTCTGCATGTGTTTTTGCGGCGTGAGGGCCATGAGGTCAATCACAAGCGGCTGTTCCGCATCTACCGCGAAGAGCGGCTGCATGTGCGCCGTCGCGGTGGGCGCAAACGTGCCATGGGAACACGGGCCCCGATGGTGTTGCCGCTGATGCCGAACCAGCGCTGGTCGTTGGACTTCGTATCCGATCAACTGACGGATGGCCGCCGGTTCAGACTCCTAACCGTGGTCGATGACTGCACCCGCGAATGCCTCGCGCTCATCGCCGACACTTCGCTGTCCGGGGCCAGAGTGGCGCGTGAACTGGCGACGCTGTTCGAGGCCCGTGGAAAGCCCGGAACAGTGGTCAGCGACAATGGGGCCGAGTTCACCTCGAACGCGATCCTGACCTTCACCGATGACCGCAAGATCGACTGGCATTACATCGCGCCAGGCAAGCCGACCCAGAATGCCTTCATCGAAAGCTTCAACGGTCGACTACGCGATGAGCTGCTGAACGAGATCCTGTTTCCGTCCCTGAACCATGCTCGCGTCACGCTGGCCGCCTGGCGCAAGGACTAGAACACCGAACGCCCCCATTCCCGCCTCGGCTGGCAAACGCCCGCCGAGTTCGCGCAGACCTTCACCCCGTGTTGATTGCCACTGAGAATTGACCCGGCATTGTCACCGAGAACTGACCCGCCCAGTGGTTATGTTCTGCGTATCATGATGGCGTCAATGCTGGTGTTTCCTTCCGTTTCTTTTTCGCTGTTTCTGAGCTGGCCTTGAAGCGGTAGCTGTCATTGCCGGTCTCCAGAATGTGGCAGCGGTGGGTGAGGCGATCGAGCAGCGCGGTGGTCATTTTGGCGTCACCAAAGACCGTAGCCCACTCGGCGAAGCTCAGGTTGGTGGTTATGATGACGCTGGTGCGCTCGTAGAGTTTGCTCAGAAGATGGAAGAGCAAGGCCCCGCCGGAGGCACTGAACGGCAAATATCCCAACTCATCGAGGATCACGAGGTCGGTTTTGACCAGCGCCTCGGCAATCTTTCCGGCCTTGCCCTGAGCCTTTTCCTGCTCCAGGGCATTAACCAACTCGACCGTTGAGAAGAAGCGCACGCGCTTGCGGTGATGTTCGATGGCTTGGATGCCGAGGGCCGTAGCCACATGCGATTTCCCCGTGCCGGGACCGCCGATCAGGACCACATTTTCAGCGGCATCCATGAACTCGCATCGATGGAGCTGGCGGACCAGAGCTTCCCGCATTTCACTGGCCGCGAAGTCGAAGGCGGACAAGTCCTTGTATGCCGGGAAGCGGGCAGCCTTCATGTGATAGGCGATCGAGCGCACCTCCCGCTCGGCCATTTCGGCCTTGAGCAGTTGCGACAGGATCGGCATGGCGGACACGAACGCGGGCGACCCTTGCTCGATGAGATCGCCCACGGCCTGCGCCATCCCGGGCATTTTGAGGCTACGCAGCATGATGACGATGGCTGCTCCGGCGGGATCATGACGCATGGCGCGTGCCTCCCTTATTCTGAGCCTGTCGCAGTCCGTCATAGCGTGCAACATTGGCCTCAGGTTCCTTGCTCAGAGAGAGGGCCGACGGCGGCGTTATATCGGGCTGGTCGGTCGGTTTTCCGTCTACCAACCTGTGGAGCAGGTTCAGCACATGGGTCTTTGTGGGCACGCCGGCCTCCAGAGCCATTTCCACTGCGCGAAGCACAGACTGCTCGTCATGGTGCAGAACAAGCGACAAAATATCGACCATCTCACGGTCCCCACCAGGCCTGCGCAGCATCTGTCCCTGCAACTTGCGGAAGGCCTCTGGCATCTCGGCAAAGGGTGCCCCATTGCGCAGCGCCCCGGGTTTGCGCTGGACCACGGCCAGATAATGGCGCCAGTCATAGATGACGCGCCCAGGCTGGCGGTGCGACCGGTCGATGATGCGCTCATGCGTGCAAATCACATGCCCCTCGGCGACAACTATCAACCGCTCAGGGTAAATGCGCAGACTGACAGGGCGGTTCGCAAAACTGGCGGGCACAGAATAACGGGTGCGATCAAAGGTGATCAGGCAGGTCGGCGAGACGCGCTTTCTTTCCTCGACAAAACCATCGAACATTGTGGGGAGCGGCATAAGCGCAGGCTTCTCAGCCTCCCACACATCGGCGATGCTTCCAGGCAACCTGCCATGGGCCGTCTCAGCCCACAGCAGCTTGCAGCGCTCTTCCAGCCAGTCATTCAGCGCGCCCAGATCCGGAAAGGTCGGCATCAGCTGCCACATGCGATGGCGCGCGTCGCGCACATTCTTCTCGACCTGCCCTTTCTCCCATCCTGCGGCCGGGTTACAGAACTCGGGATCGAAGACATAATGACTGGTCATCGCCGTGAACCGCGCATTCACATCGCGCTTCTTACCAAGTCCAACTTTGTCGACGGCGGTCTTCATATTGTCATAGATGCCGCGGCCCGGGACGCCTTCGAAGACGCGGAACGCATGCCAATGCGCGTCAAACAGCATCTCATGTGTTTGCAGCAAATACGCCCGAACCAGAAAGGCGCGGCTGTGGGATAGCTTGATATGCGCGACCTGTAGTTTGATGCGCTCAGCCCCGACATAGGCCCAGTCCTCGCTCCAGTCGAATTGGAACGCCTCGCCAGGTGCAAACACCAGCGGCACGAAAGTTCCCCGATCCGTCGTGTGATGCGCGCGCTGCCGTTCGCCTTTCCATTGGCGAACGAAGGCTGCAACGCGCTCGTAGGAGCCGTCATATCCAAGCTTTACCAGATCGGCGTGCATCAGCTTCGCCGTCCGGCGTTCTTTGCGTGATTTGCGCTGGTCGGTCGTGAGCCATGCTGTCAGTTGCTTGGCATAGGGATCCAGCTTGCTCGGACGATCCGGCGTCTGAAACGCAGGCTCAACAATCCCCTCCCGCAAATACTTCTTGATTGTGTTACGCGATATGCCCGTGCGCCGAGCAATCTCGCGAATGGGCATCTTGTCTCGCAGCGCCCATGTCCTGATAACCTTCAAAAATCCCATGTCGATCACTCCAAATGCCCCCAGCTGGTTCAAGCCGGGGCAAGGTTGCACATGGGTCAATTCTCAGTGACAATTTTAGCCTTTGCCGGGTCAATTCTCAGTGGCAATCAACAGATCATCGGGCCTGGATCGAGACCCAGCTGTCCACTCCTTTCGAGGGGCAGACGGTCGTTGTGACCCATCATTGCCCCCACCCCGATCTGATCGGCGAGACGCCCTGTGATCTCGATGGGGTCTACGGCTCTGACCTGCGCGCGATGATTGATCGGTTCCAGCCCGATGTCTGGCTCTTCGGACATACGCACCATGCGGCCGAGATACGCCAAGGCCGAACCCGGATCCGCAATGTCTCGCTGGGCTATCCAGGGCAAGTTGCACCCGGCGATGAGGCGGAGCGGCTGAGGTGCGGGATTGTCGATCTGGAGCGATTGAGGGACGAGCCGACATAACGGTCAGGCCAAGTTCTTCGATCCGCAACAAGACGGTGCTCTGAATTAGAAGATGGACCGCGTTTTTTGTTCTTGGGGTTGTTCAGGTGGTTTTGGTTTTTCGGTTTTTTTGGTTGTTCGGTTTTTGCGGAAGGGAGAGGGTTTTTCCGTTCTTGCAAAGACAGGATGAAGTTGTTTTCAGTTTCTTTGTTTCAGGGCAGGACAGAAAATACGGATTTTTGGTCTTTTTAAGTTTTTTCTTTTTCTCGGTTATTTCTTTGCCTCGTTTTCAAAGCAAAGTTTGCACCACAGTTTTTCCAACCCATTGGTTATCCACAGTATTTCAACACCCACCCGCAATTTGATACTCTTTCCTCCGATCCCTGAGGCTCGCCATGCTTTATATTGATCTCAACACCGCCGGACAGATTTCCGGCCGGATCAACATCAAGATACCCCGCCTGAGCCAGATTCAGGACGGGCAGGAGCACTCGGCCAATGGCACGGGACCGGAAGAGATATGCGCAAAAGGCGGGGCTGCCAGCAATGGCATTGCCGCCGGGTGCCAGATCATCGTCCGCCACGCCCCCTCCGAACGACCCTATTGCCATGCCCCAAAGTGCCCCGCATGCTTGCCTTGTTCAGCTCGTGCGCTTGTTGGCACGGCAGGCAGCACTAGCGGATATCGCAGATCAACGCGCCAAAGCGGAGGACTAAACTGATGCCCCCAAAGACACTCCGCGCGGCCACCTATGCCCGGTATTCCACCGACCTGCAGTCCAATGCCTCGATCGAGGATCAGCAGCGCGTTTGCCAGCGGCTGATCACCGATCGGGGTTGGATGCTGGCGCTGGCCTATTCTGATGCAGGCATTTCCGGCGTCTCGCTGATGCGGCCCGGCTATCAGCGCCTGCTCGAGGATGCGCGCAACGGCAAGGTTGATGTGGTCGTCTCAGAAGGCCTCGACCGGATCAGCCGGGATCAGGAACACATTGCCGCCTTCTACAAGCAGATGAAGTATCTTGGCATTCCGGTTGTGACGGTCGCGGAAGGAGAGATCAGCGAGATCCATATCGGCCTGAAGGGCACGATGTCGGCGTTGTTTATCAAAGACCTCGCCCAAAAGACCCACCGCGGTTTGGAAGGGCGCGCCCGCAAGGGCAAATCGGCGGGCGGGATCAGCTACGGCTATAGCGTAACACGCGCCTTTAAAGCAGACGGCACGCCGGTGACAGGCGAGCGCGATATCATCCCCGAAGAAGCCGCAATCGTCGCACGGATCTTTCGGGAGTATGATGCCGGTCATTCGGCCCGTGCCATTGCGGCCAGGCTGAACGAGGAGGGCATTTCCAGTCCCAGAAGCAATAGGGGCTCTGGCACCTGGGGGCCATCGACGATTTCAGGGAACTGGAAGCGGGGCACCGGGATCCTGAACAACGAGCTTTATATCGGGCGGCTGATCTGGGACCGGCTCAACTATGCTAAGAACCCCGAGACACAAAGGCGGCAATCACGGCTGAACGACGTAGAGGGGCTGGTCAATGAGGCGGTCCCCCATTTGCAGATCGTCGACGATGCGCTGTGGCAGCGGGTCAAGGCGCGGCAGGCCGCCATCCGCGAGGATATGAACCCGGCCGGCGTCAAGGGCGGGAATACCCGGCCCGAGAATGCCCGTCGCCCGAGCTACCTGTTTTCTGGTCTTCTGGTCTGCGGCTGTTGTGGGGCCAGCTACACACTCATCAATAAAACCCGCTACGGCTGCGCCGGGGCCCGCAACAAGGGCGAGGCGATTTGCACCAACCGCGCCACAATCCTGCGCGAAGTGGTCGAGGACCGCGTGCTCACCGGCCTGCGCGACAGCCTGCTGCGGCCTGAGTTGATTGCAACCTTCGTCGAGGACTACCGGCGCGCCTTCAATGCGGAAGCCGCCGGCGCGGATGCCGCCAGGGAAAAGGCCCGCCGCGACCTCGGCCAGATCGACAAGAAGATCAGGGGCATTCTGGCAGCCATCGAGGACGGGCTGTATCAGCCGAGCATGAAGGACCGGATGGCCGAGCTGGAGGCGGAGAAAGCCACGTTGCAACGCTCTCTGGAGCAAAGCCCCGAGCCCCCTGCCCTGCGGCTGCACCCGAGTCTGTCGGACCTTTACCGGAGCAAGATTCGCAATCTGTCATCGGCATTGCAAGACCCCGGTCTCAAGATGGAGGCGACGGAAGCTCTGCGCGGCTTGATATCGGAGATCCGGATGGTGCCTGCCTCTGACGCGCTGAACGGGCATCGCATTGAACTTGCGGGAGAATTGGCGGGGATTTTGTCTTTGGGGGATGTGGAAACGACAAAGCCCGCGCTTTTTGCACGGGCTGGGTCGGAAACGGTGGTTGCGGGAGTAGGATTTGAACCTACGACCTTCAGGTTATGAGCCTGACGAGCTACCGGGCTGCTCCATCCCGCGACGGTGTATAGTCCTGATTGGTATTGGTTTTCGGACTATTTTAGGCGCATGTTTATGCGCTGTTTTTTGACGCCTATTTTATGGGAATAGGGTTTGATCGTTTTTGAGAGATACATGAGTTTTACGAGGCTTTTACCAGGTTTGGCAGCGACCTACTCTCCCACGTCTTGAGACGCAGTACCATTGGCGCGACAGCGCTTAACGGCCGGGTTCGGGATGGGACCGGGTGTTTCGCTTGTGCTATGGCCACCAAACCGGGAAAAAGCCTCGTTATGTGTGTCCTACCGCCCGGAGGGCTACTTGAGGACATTTTTTGTCCTATCGCCTATCGGCTAGTTGAGGACGGGTATCTCCAACCGTCTTGCTCCGGTTGGGGATTGGTTTCCAAGTCAGTACTCTGTGTTTTGTGTATGCTTTTGATTTGTTCTGTAACAGTCTTGCTATTACTGGATCAAATCAAGCCTATCGGGCCATTAGTACCGGTCAACTGAACGCATTGCTGCGCTTACATCTCCGGCCTATCGACGTGGTGGTCTACCACGGCCCTCAGGGATACCTTGTTTTGAGGGGGGCTTCCCGCTTAGATGCCTTCAGCGGTTATCCTGTCCGAACATAGCTACCCTGCACTGCGGCTGGCGCCACAACAGGTCCACCAGTGGTTCGTTCACCCCGGTCCTCTCGTACTAGGGGCAACTCCTCTCAAGTATCCTACACCCACGGCAGATAGGGACCGAACTGTCTCACGACGTTCTAAACCCAGCTCACGTACCTCTTTAAACGGCGAACAGCCGTACCCTTGGGACCTGCTCCAGCCCCAGGATGAGATGAGCCGACATCGAGGTGCCAAACACTGCCGTCGATATGGACTCTTGGGCAGTATCAGCCTGTTATCCCCGGCGTACCTTTTATCCGTTGAGCGATGGCCCTCCCACTTGGGACCACCGGATCACTATGGCCGTCTTTCGACTCTGCTCGACTTGTCAGTCTCGCAGTCAGGCTGGCTTCTGCCATTGCACTCAACGAGCGATTTCCGACCGCTCTGAGCCAACCTTCGCGCGCCTCCGTTACGCTTTAGGAGGCGACCGCCCCAGTCAAACTACCCACCACGCAGGGTCCCGGACCCGGATAACGGGCCGCGGTTAGACATCAAGAGTGCGAAGGGTGGTATCTCAAGGGAGGCTCCACAGGGACTAGCGTCCCTGCTTCAAAGCCTACCACCTATCCTGCACATCACAATCCTGATGCCAGTGCGAAGCTATAGTAAAGGTGCACGGGGTCTTTCCGTCTAACCGCGGGAAGCCTGCATCTTGACAGGCAATTCAATTTCGCTGAGTCTATGTTGGAGACAGCGGGGAAGTCGTTACGCCATTCGTGCAGGTCGGAACTTACCCGACAAGGAATTTCGCTACCTTAGGACCGTTATAGTTACGGCCGCCGTTTACCTGGGCTTCAATTCAGAGCTCTCACCCCTCCTTTTAACCTTCAGGCACCGGGCAGGCGTCAGACCCTATACGTCGTCTTGCGACTTCGCAGAGCCCTGTGTTTTTAGTAAACAGTCGCCACCCCCTGGTTTGTGCCCCCAGCCTCTAGTTGCCTAGAAACCGGGCCTCCTTCTCGCGAACTTACGGAGGTATTTTGCCGAGTTCCTTCAACATAGTTCTCTCAAGCGCCTTGGTATTCTCTACCAGTCCACCTGTGTCGGTTTCGGGTACGATCTAGCGATGGAGCTATTTCCAGGAACCTCTGAGCGGCCCGTTCAATCCGATAAGAACGAACAACCTTTGAGATCCGTCACTTCCATCTGGCCCAGGAATATTAACCTGGTTCCCATCGACTACGCCTTTCGGCCTCGCCTTAGGGG